>JARROY010000424.1:0-2528 GCA_037383445.1 Anaerolineales bacterium
CCATCGCTTCGGATGGAATTCGAGTCGAAGCAGACAATGCCTGATAAGGAGTCAATCCAGCCTTTACGAACAACTCAAGTTCATCGTGGATCGAGAACCCCCATACCACGCCGACTGCGCTTGAATCGGAACCGGTCATCACAGGAATACCAGCGTCCACCAGGGCCTTAAGCTGCTTTAGGTCTAGTGAAAGGATCTCCTTCCGCAAATCTGGTGGAGGCACAATTTCAGCAACGCTGGAAACTCCTCTGCCTTTGGCTACCACCCCGAATTCACCGCCGGATGCATCCGCCCATTGAGACATGTAAGCGGCGGGAATGTATCGGTATCCCGGTTGTTGAAAGAGTTCTGCTTGACTCCAATCGGGCAGGTTATCGAACAATTCAAAGGCAGTACCATCAACGGACATCGTGGGCGTAAAAGCGACGCCGTTTTCCTTCATCAGCGCCACAAGCCCGGGCAGTCTTTGATCCGCCTCTGATAGATCGAAGGAATCCAGATAATTAGGCCCGGGTTGACGCATGTAATCCTTGGCATAATAAGCAGTCAGGTTGCCGTTGTGCTGAATCTCCACGCCGGATTGAATCGCATATTCGATGCCGACGTCAGCCGGGACATGCGCAAGAACCGGCATATCCAACTCTGCTGCTGCGGCAACGATGTTGTCAAATGTTTTGCGGCCCAAGTACCAATTGACTTTGATAATGTCGTACCCTTCCTCATGAGCTTTGTAAACCAGCGCCCTGCCATCGGCAGGTTGGGCTGGAATGCTCGCCGCGGCTCCCCAATCTCCAATAAACCAGGGATTGACAACCTGATCAACATTTTTCAGCAAGATATTTACACTCTCTGATGCACCGATAATACTTTTCGCCGCCATGATGGTGGGACCTATACGCTCCCCAACTGCGATCTGGTCGAGTGCTTCGAGAATTTCTTTCCCGGTGCCGACATAGTCTGCGTTAGGGTCGCGTATAGTAGTGACGCCGTTGGCAACAGCCAGAATCAACGAATCCATGTTATCCAATATATGGAAATGGGTATCGGTCAAACCCGGAATCAGATACTTCCCGGTCCCGTCTATTACCTGCGCATCAGGAGGAACGTTAACTTCACTTGCCGCGCCGATTTCAACGATACGGTCTCCCATTACAACGACCGTCTGCGCTTGCAGTGGGCGTTCGGAATCCATTGGAATGACGTTGACATTAACGAAGGCTGTTGTTTCGCTGCTCTGAACCGTGGCAGCAGATACAGGACGAATGGACACCAAAATCAGAAGGATCAGGCTGACCACCTTCACCCAGGCGTTACCGTGAACTAGGAAGTTTTTTCGTTTTGATGTTTTTTTATATGGAATAAATGTGCGTTTCATAATCTTATTTTCCATTTAATTTTGAATAGAGCGCGCTCCCAGAGCCATCATAAGTAATCCCGGCTGCGACCTGATAAGCAGTCTCTTGAAACTCAACCATTCCACCTGGATAAGTAGTGACGGAAACGAAGGCAAATACGTCCTTGCCAGCTTTAAACACCAGGATCAATCCGTCGCGGCCCTCCTTTGAAAAGGTCAGGGTTCCAGCCTCGCGTCCATCTCCCAACGAGGCCAAAACCGGCTCGCCAACTACATTCCCCGCCGGTTCGCCTTCGACAAGGAACATGGGCAGTATCGATTGGAGAAAGACCTCGGGCGAAGCATCAGTTTGGATTTTCAAATGTGCAAGCGCCTGTTCCTGGAAAAGCGTAAGAGGCAGGAAGCCAATGTTCAAAACAAGTTCGCCGGATTCGAGAGCACCTTCGCTTCGATAATGTTCAAGCGCTGCCTCGCTGTTTGCCATCAGGAGATCGACACCGGGAACGACTTCTTCCATGCTCCATCCTGTTGGAACATATAAGCTGAAGAGTTCCGTGGAAGAGACAAATTTTGTGACGGGAAAGGCAGGCTCCTGTGCCTGCACTTTCCCACTACACGCGGTTGGAACAAGAAGTGTCGCCAATAGGATAAACATTACGAACACTTTATTGATAGTAAGAAGTTTAAGTTTCATTGGTTTTTCCTTGTAATCAAAGCTTCACTCCAATATTCCTTTTCATCCTTATTTACTTCGCTGCCATCGCTGAATAAGAAGCTGTAAACTCATCCACGAGGGCATCCAATTCTGCCTGAGTGAACCACTGACCTCGAATCATTACGCCTAAACGATCTTGCGTATTTGTCACATCTTCCAGGGGATTGTTGGGCAGCAGAATGAGATCGGCGCGATTTCCAACTGCGACCGTCCCCCAGGCGCTGTCTGCTCCCATGCGGCCAGCGACCAGAGCCGCATTGCGAGTGCCAGCAGCTAGGGCCTCAAAGTTAGTCAATCCCGATTCAACCAACAATGGCAATTCAAGGTGGGCTGAATAACCCGGGACGATACCTTCGACAGTCACGTCAGTGCCAACTGTTACCAAGGCTCCCTTATCGTTCATGGTTTTGGTTAGAGCCATGAGGTCCGGACGCCAGGCTGAGCGACGGTATTCTTCCT
>JARROY010000424.1:2586-4854 GCA_037383445.1 Anaerolineales bacterium
TCGCAATTCGGCCAACTGTGCGCCATTCTTCCAATAATTCCGGTCTGACAACTTTATATGCTGGGCCATCTAATATCCCGATATCTTCCAGACCTAAAAGAACAGTCTCATTCGTTATCAAAGTTGAACAAAGCGCCACATCGTTGTTCACCATCAATGTTGCGATTTCTTCGATCCGGCTCATATCAACCTCATATTCCACCCACCCATCGTTTTCAGGATCGAATCCCACAAAGAGATATGACATAAACTCATCGGCGTGGACAACTTCATCCTGTCCAGCGGCAACCATCTCCTCTAGGGTGACATATTCGGGTGTGTCTACAAGGTGACCGGCTGTGTATATGCCTTGCTTTTCAGCTTCATCTAGCACCGCAAAGTAGATATCCCGGCTTTCCCAATCATAGGGTTTGATGAAATTTGCTCCAGTCGTTTTCTGATCCCGAACCATTTGGCGAGCTTCAGCCTCCGATTCAGGCGCAGAGACAAAGGGGTAGCTTAATTGGAGATAAGCGCTCAGAGGAATAACTCTGAGTAAAGCCATCAAACCGCCCACGATCAGAAGCCCAAATAGAGATGGAAGAAAATAGCGCCTGACTCTGCCGAAGTCGGATACAAGCGGTGTAAATTTAGCAATCAGCCAGACAAACAGCCAGATCAGGAGACCAAGGACCACTGGCCCTAAGACCACGGCAACCCGAAACATTAGGACGCTACCATTCAGGAATGATGGAACACCGTAAATCCCATTTCCGCTGGTGAGGATGGTTGGACCGAACAAATTTCCTGTGGCAACCTGTTCCCTCCATTCAAAGTGCTGCTGTATGCCATTCAGGTTACGAACTGTGGTAATCCCCTGTGCCAGAAACAGTCGTAAATAATCCGGGTCAGAGTCAAAATCAAGATGCACGTGCATATCTGCCAGGCCGGGCATTAAGTATGCACCATTGCCTTCAATGATTTCTACTCCATCTGATATTGTCACTTCAGCCGCTGGGCCAATCGTGGTGATGCGACCACCTTCAATGATGACGGTCTGGTTTTCCAGTACGCGCTCGGTGTCCATCGGGATGACGTTGACATTGACAAAGGCAGTTGTAGTGTCAGCCTGTTTTTGTTCTGAAGTAAGCTTGGATGCGCTTGCTCTCCCAACTAATGGAGAGATGATCAATGTCAAGGGGATGACTAAACTAAGCAGAAAAAACATTTTGGTTTTCATGGTTATTACTCCTTTTCTTCAATTTGATTGACAGATACTAATGTCAGACCCAGATCACGGATGCGGCTGATCAAACCGTGCAAAGCGGCCTGGTCTGGCATATGGCCCTGGATAACGGTTTGGACCGGGGTGTGGGCTTCATCCACCGATAGTTCCATCCCTTCGAACCAGGGCGCAGCGTGCTGGCTGAGCTTTCCGTTGACTCGGAATTCGTAGTATGCTGGTTTGTTGAATTCTGGAAGAGGGTCCATAAGTTGAACTCTTTCAATTGGAGTTGTTTCACCCAAAATGAAACAACTCCGATCAGTAACAATGCAGTAGCTGCATGGATGAGTTGTTTTACGATTTGTTCAACCTCTATCCGACAGGCTGCCCATCAATGGTGGCAGCGAGGGGTTTGTTCATAAGGTAAACAGTAGCGGCAATTTCCACAACCCACAAAACAAGGAAGGCCGGTAAAGGTACATCGCTCAGTCCACGAACAGCGTTGGGGCCTGCAACTCCTGCCAGAACAAAGAAAAGGTCCCAGGTCGTGTGGACGATGATCAGGGGCCAGATGTTGTTAATGCGCAAACGTACAGCTCCGTACAACAAGGCGAAAACTAATGCATTGACAATGACAGCCAAGGTGTCCGCAAGCCCCATGCCACCGCCAAAGAACTGGGAGATGTGGCTGATGCCAAACAACAAAGTCGGGTAGATGACCGCCTTCCATTTGCCGTGAGGCAGGAAAACTCTGACCAACAACCCCCGAGAGAGCGCTTCCTCGCCCAGCCCGGTCAGGAACACCGCGACAAGCCAGTAGACCGCTACGGACGCCTCGTTTGCCACAGTGCCAAACAACATGATCGCAAATGGCATCACCAGTACCGGAACTGCAAGCGCGTACACATTTTGCGTGGTACTGACAAACCCTGCATCCTCCCACCAGCCATAGCGCCAGATGAAACCGAACGGTATCAGCACGGCGACCACAAGCACGATCATAATGAGCGTTTCCTGGGGGATCCCGAGGATCCTGCCAGGAGCAACCACCAGAATGCCTGACA
>JARROY010000425.1:0-2518 GCA_037383445.1 Anaerolineales bacterium
GGTCTTTATCCACGTCTGTTAATTCTCTTCATCTCTGGGAAACGGCACCCGGAAAGAGATCTCGAGTAATGGGAGCGGTACCATTTCCAGACTAACTTGGTTCTTCACATATGTTCCGCTGGCAGGTGCTTTGCCCCAACAATATACCCGGTTTGGGAACAGGTCGGGGAATAGAACATCGCAGGTAAAAATATTCATCCCAACCCGCACAATGGTATCTTCCGGCATATTGGCCGGCCACCCATCCATAGAAACCTGGAACATACTTGGATCCATCAAATGGGTTACCTCATACAACGTGACACCGGAAAGGTCCGGGATTGTTTCTTGGGTAGGCGACAAGGTTGGCTCAGGGATAGCTGTAGATGTTCTTGTTGAGATTGGGGGGAGAGTTGGTGCTAATTGGCGCGGTGTGGCAGTAGGGGATGGCGTCCGAGTGGGAATGATCGGAGTTTCGGTTGCAGGTAGGAGTTCAGCCTCCTGCCCACCACACGCTGTCAGAACAAATACGATTAATAATCCGATTATGGTGATCCTTACCATATCCCTATTATGACATAAAAATTCCTCGTCGTTTCCAAATTAAAACCCTTCCATGTGCCTTGTATAGAACAATTGGTTGAGTCCAACGGTTTGGATATGGAGAATCTCGGGATTTTCTAGGGTCATCCCTTCATAAGGCGCAAAAAACCATTGGAGAATTTCGGCACATGAAGGAAGGTCATCTCGTATTCCTCAGGTGGTTCGAGTATTTCCATAGCTTGATCGCTGGGCATCCCGTATAACTCCCGGCCAGTGGGTTCGATAAATTCCAAAGACACGTTCGACCGTTCACCTGCCCCTTCAATATGCCTATCAAACGACTCCGCATCCGGAAAGATGTGGACAATGCTCAGCTCTGTAGCCGCTTGATTCATAAACAGGAGAAACCCCACAGTTCCAGGTTTGTCTGTTTTTAATTGGGCGGTCACTTTTTCATTCAGCTGCTGAAGACCTTCCGTTTTACCTTCCTTAACCTTGAAATGGCTGATAAAAACAATTGGTTCTGACATTTCGTCATCCTTTGTTTCTAAACCCATATACTTTAGTTTTTATTCGGGGAAATTCCTTTATCTACTTCAAGATCAATCTGCACGTTTAGCCGGAATAGTCAGACGGTTCTCTGGCAATCAACCGGTTTACAGTAAATTTATAATCGGAGAAGATATCCTCGAGGATTTCCTCGCTGAAGAATTCAATCACCCAATCGTGATAATGGGTCAGAATTTCTCCGGAAATCCAATCCAGTTCTTTCGGATCCCAGTCTGGATTGACGGGAACAAACGGCTTGACGACAGGTACCATAAAAGCGTGGTACCCTCCCGGCTTGGTGAAATATTTATAATTGGAAATGACCTCTTTCCTCAAAGGCTTGGGAATGTAATGTAATGCCCCTGACGAAAACACAACGTCGTATGGCTGGTCAAGCCGGTATTGATTGATATCCGCCTGAAAAAAATCGACCGACAAGTTTAATTCTTCCGCCCAGGCGATCGATTTCCTGACTCCCTCAGGGGAAAAATCAAACCCGGTAACCTGATACCCATTACGGGCAAAGTAAATCGAATCGCGTCCCTCGCCGCATCCTATCTCGAGTAAAGTTTGACCATCACGAGGTGGGAATTTTTGCAGAAAAATGCGCGCTGTGGAAGAAGGCTGTTTGCCCCAGAAATATTCATCGTTCTGGTATTTGTCATTGTAGAACTCAGACATTGGACAATGATGAGACGTCCATCACCCAAACATCCATCGGGGCGCTCTTCCCTTTCAATTCAACTGAACGAGAAATTAGGTTCGCTGTATCGAGATTTGCTTGCTTGGCTGCTGCATCGCTGATTAAGATCTCTCCGGTTGCAGCGTTAGACGCCAACCGAGAAGCTGTGTTGACAGCATCTCCTAAAGCAGTCAGGTCTACCAAACCCTCCACAGAAGTTACAGCCCCGTAATATGCCGTACCAAAATGAACACCGATTCCAATCGGCGCCCACGGTCCCCCAGGATCGGCATGCCCGGTAACCGTAAGCATGTCTCTTGCAGCCTTTATGGCATGCTTCACATAATTTTTTCCCAAATACGTCGGAAGGTAGTACCCAGAAACCTCGTCCCCAACCAATTTGTCAATCGTCGCGTAGCTGTGAATGAGGATGTTGGTTGTCTCGGTGTAAAATCGATCAATTAACTCTTTGAATTCAATCGTATTCATCTTCTCTGCCAATGTCGTAGACCCGCGCATGTCCGCAAAGAGCATCCCCATCTCTGTTTCAGCCCCATATTCAAATTGTCTGACCATTTTGTCACATCGATTGCATAACAGGGGATTCATGGTTGAACGCTTGATATCGAACACATTCCTAAAATCTTTCCCCCATAGCCTTCAAAAGGTGCCATGCACGCCGTACATCGCGGGTCGCTGGGCAGTAAGCCAAACAAACGTCTTCCCCGTGAAATCATTCCCCCGTCTCCCTCACGGAGGCCTTTT
>JARROY010000426.1:0-3798 GCA_037383445.1 Anaerolineales bacterium
TCGTGGATTGAGGACCCGGTTGATTCTGGTCGCTTGAAGCTGCTGGGCGGGAGGTCTTTGCCGCTGCCGTTCAGCAAAACAAGGGGCTATCTCATTATGATTTGTCTTGGAATTTTGGCCACCTTGATCAGCAGTGTTCTCGACCATGCCCGGACGGGTTTTCGAAACCCTTGGTTATGGCTGCCGACCGCAGTGGGAGTTTTTTCTGCTGCGGTGGTCTTTGCCCTGGTGACCTTCAAAGAAATCAAGAAGCAGGATCTCGTGGTTTATCTGATTGCCATGGTTTCGTTGATCGTGGTGGGCTTAATTGGTATGGCGCTCCATATCATGTTGAATCTGCCCAAAGGAGGATTGGGGGCAGATGGGCTGGTTATTCAGGAGCGTTTTATCCGTGGTGCACCCTTTCTTGCTCCGACATTGTATGCTAATATGGGTCTGTTGGGTCTCCTGGTTTTATTGGACCCAGCAGAAATTACCAAGGATAAAAATATTAATTGAAAATTTTAGCGATTATCTCAGGTGAATATGGTCTGAGACATGTAAAAAATATTAAGGAAAATGAAAAATATTAAGGAAAATGGTCCGCAGGAGTGGGAACTGACGGTCTGGGAAGCACCGAAAGTGCTTCCCCCGATCGTGGATTACCCGGAGGATTATCTCCCGGAGTCCTTTGCGCCGGCGGACCTGATTCTTTCTTTTGCGGAGCATAAAGGGGTTGCTGAACTGCTGCCGGATATCGCCAAAATGACAGGTGCGCGCGGTGTTGTCGCCGCAGTGGATAGCGAAGCCTGGCTGCCGCGGGGACTTGCCAGGCAGCTGCGCGGCTGGCTGGCACGCAGAGATGTGGTTTGCGTGACTCCAAAGCCGCTGTGTTCCCTCACCGAGTATGACTTTGGTGTTAAGCTCAAAGAACGCATTTCCTATCAAAATGAGGAAATTGCGGCTTTCGCTCGAGTTTTTGGCCAGCCAGAACTGCAGGTGGAGGTGGACCCCGATACGAGCACCATCGTCAAGTGCACTGTCACTCGGGATGCTGTCTGCGGCTGTGCTCGTTTCGTGGCGCAGGGTCTAATTGGGGTTCATGTGGACGAGGCAGAGGAAAAAGCCGGCTTGCTCCATCACCATTATCCCTGCATGGCCAGCATGGTAAAAGACATTGACTTCAATATGGACACCTTGATGCATGCCTCTGGCCACCTGCTAAAGAGGAATGTCGGTGAGCAGATAAAACCTTATAAAAAAATCCGCTACTTCCGGCCGGGCAATCTCTCCGATTGAGGAATGCATTTTTTATTCATTCCGACTCTTCGGCGATTCAAGCTGAAGAGTCTTTTTATGTCCCAAATTATTGTTTCCGACAGGATGTTTTTACAAACGCTTCAACGAAAAAATGGCACATGCTGGTAAAATTGTAGGTTGTAAGAAAAGGAGTGAATCATGCAGAAAAAAGCGGATATCGGTCTGATTGGGCTAGCTGTGATGGGCCAAAACCTTGTTTTGAACATGGATGACCACGGGTTTACCGTGGCTGTTTTCAACCGAACGACCAGCAAGGTGACCAAATTCCTCAAAAATGAAGCCGCGGGGACAAAGGTGATTGGAACCATGTCCCTTGAGGAATTGGTCGAGTCTCTTAAACGTCCCCGCAAGGTTATGCTGATGGTGAAGGCTGGCGATCCGGTAGATATCGTAATCGAGAGCCTGCTGCCCTTGCTGGAGCCGGGGGATATCATCATCGATGGCGGGAATTCCAATTTTGAGGACACCAACCGGCGCACTCGTGCATTGGAACAGAAAGGCTTTTTATTCATCGGAACTGGCGTTTCCGGTGGGGAGGAGGGCGCCCGGTTCGGACCCTCAATTATGCCGGGGGGATCTGCTGAGGCTTGGCCGCACGTCAAAGACGTATTACAGAGCATTGCGGCTAAGGTTGCCGACGGGACACCTTGCTGTGATTGGGTCGGACCTGATGGGGCCGGACATTACGTCAAAATGGTGCACAACGGTATCGAATATGGCGATATACAGCTGATCGCAGAATCCTATCACCTGCTGAAATCAGTGCTAGGGTTGTCGTATGAGGAAATGAGTGCGGTGTTTGCAGAATGGAACCAGGGGGTGCTCGATTCTTACCTGATCGAAATCACCACCAACATCCTTGCGTTTAAAGATGATCAGGGACAACCATTGGTGGAGAAAATCCTGGATACGGCTGGCCAGAAAGGGACTGGGCGATGGACGGCAATCAATGCCCTGAATCTGGGTATCCCCCTGACCCTAATCGCCGAGGCAGTCCTGGCAAGATCTCTATCAGCCCTCAAAGAAGAACGGGTAGAAGCATCAAAATTGCTTTCTGGACCGGTCGAGGAGTTTCAAGGCGACAGGAAAGCATTTATCGACGATATCCGCCAGGCGCTGTATGCCTCTAAAATCGTTTCCTATGCACAGGGATACATGATGATGCGCGGTGCCGGGCAAGAGTTTGGCTGGGATCTGAATTATGGTGGAATTGCCCTGATGTGGCGGGAAGGCTGCATTATCCGGTCTGCGTTTTTAGGCAAAATAGAGGAAGCCTATCGCCAAGATCAGAATCTCTCCAACCTGCTGTTGTCGCCTTATTTTAAAAATGAAGTGCAGCAAGCCCAATCAGCCTGGCGCAGGGTAGTGGCAAAAGCGGTGCTGCATGGAATCCCGGTTCCGGCCATGTCGAGTGCCTTGGCTTTTTATGACGGCTACCGCCATGAGCGTCTTCCGGCCAATCTGATCCAGGCCCAGCGAGACTATTTTGGAGCGCATACTTACGAACGTATCGACCAGCCGCGCGGTGAATTCTTCCATACCGATTGGACTGGTATGGGTGGAGATACCACCTCCAGCAGCTACAACGCATAATCCTTGAGTAGTTAAATTGGAAGGAGCCTGTCAGAGGAGTGGACAGGCTCCTTTTTTAACAGGGTTCGTTTACAACCCTGATTAATTTCCAGCAAAGCCCAGAACCGTCAAGTAGTTATCCACCGGGATCCCAAAGAGGTGTTGGGGATTTTGTCCGTCACGGTCCACCACGAAGAGACACATCCCAGTGCCTTCCAATCCTAACCAAAGCCCAGTCTCAAATGTATCGACATATCTGTACCAGGCAGTCCTGCTGCTATCTGGTGAGGCGGCTAAATTCATATACTCACCGGGAACTCCCCATTCTAGGGTATCAACCACCTCCCCGCTGGGTGAGATGTATAGTAATCTAAGTTCTGGCACGGTGAACACCCTGCCGGCAAAAACCCCAGCTTGTTCCAGCCATTGGATGCTTTCCAGTTCCTCGGTAAACAACCGTGTCCCAGCAGGGTTTTCGGGTGTGAAGAGATATGTTCCGGCATCATCAGATGGCATCGTGGTGTTGAAAAAGGTCGCCAGCATGCTGCCGGTATCTTGGGAAATAGAATTCACAAATCTTATCCGAAAGGGAAACGAGCCTTTATCTCCGCTGACAACATCCAGCCAGCACCCGTTGCTGTCTTCGCAAGGAGATCCATTCCCAGAAAAGATGAACGTGCTGTCGTGCCAGGGGGAGTAGGTGATATACTCCGGCTCGGACCCAAACGGCCAGGGAATCGAAGCTATAGTACCCCTATCTACCTGATACGTCCACAAGCCATCCGGGGTGAACATATAAGGTGAATATCCTTCACCACGGTGGAATAGACTGGTCGCGGTGTGCAGGATATTTTTGCCATCTGCAGACCACACAGGCATATAAGCCTGGCCTGGCCCATCGCTGAGGTGGGCAACGCTCTGCTCATC
>JARROY010000427.1:0-3721 GCA_037383445.1 Anaerolineales bacterium
CAAATTACGGTGTCCCTCAGGGTTATGGCGGTAATCAATCCAAATTCCGTACCCGGAGGCAAACACCTCGCCTTTGAAATTATTGACGATGTAAGCATTCTTCCCAAAATGGTGGGTGGTTTGTTCCTGGAAATGCTGGGCAACGATTCTGGACTGGCTTTGCAGCAGTCTTTCCAGCCGGACAGCCAGACCGATAAGACGCTTGTGGCAGCACTGCGGGGGGTATCCCCCGATGCGTATGTAGGCCCATACCGGACGATCATTAACAATGATGAGCGCCAGTTCAATTCACCTGGAGTGCGCGTCCCGATGCTGTCTCTTTCCCGCGTGGAGCATCCTGAGTTGCTCGAGAGTATGTACCAGCCCTACCTTGAATATCATTCAAGTGGGGACACGCCAGAAATTGTCTCCCAGGAACGCCTTGAAAGTGCCAGATATGCCGTGCTTGCCATGCTGGGGGCGTTTGGGAAGAATGCTTACATCGTCAATAATTTCAAAGGCGAGGTGTTTGCCTCCGGGTACGGAATTTGGATTGATTACCGCCATAACCCTGAGGGACACCGTAATTTGTTTCAGATCATGGAGCGCTGTGACGGAACCCGCACCGTGGCAGATATCGCTCTGGAATTGAAGATTTCCTTCCAGGCTGTGTGGGAGATTGTCCTCAGCTTTGCAGAGAAAGATTTGGTCACCTTCAGCCCTACACCTAAGTCTACTGACCCCCATATTAGGAATTGAAATGCTGACGTCTACCCCTGTCCGCCGTTATATCTACTTTCCAATTCGGAAATTACGCTACCGCGTGCGGCGGATTCAGTACCGGGTGCGCTATGGTAAAACCGATACCCCCGTGTTTTTTGCGAACTCCTTTCCCAAAAGCGGTACCCATTTACTTCTGCAGGCCATCCAGGGATTCTCCCAACTTGGATCAGTGATCTACAGCGGCCTACCGGCAGTAACCATGTACGAGGCATTTAGCGGAGAGAGGAATCCTGAAACGGAGGTAGCCCGGCAGATCCATCAGCTTCAAGATGGGGATATCGGGTATGGCCATGTGTTTGCCGAGCCACAACTGGTGGAGGCGCTCTGCCGGCCGGGTATGGCTACTTATTTTATCTATCGGGACCCGCGCGATGTGGTTGTTTCGCATGTGCATTACATCACCAAAATCTGGACCAGCCACGTGCACCATGATTATTACGCCAAGCAACTGAAAGATTTTGACCAGCGATTACAGGCGAGTATTCTCGGCAGACCAGATTTAGACGAGATCGAGTTTCCTGGAATCCAGCAGCGCTATGAACCTTATTTGGGATGGTTGGACAGGCCGGAGGTGTTGGTGATTCGTTTTGAGGACTTTATCCATCATAAACGCCAAACACTTGAAAACATCCTGGAACATGCCCGCAGCCATGGATTTAAGATTGAAGTTGATACTGAGACGGCTTTGGACATCCTGGAAAAGTCCATTGATCCGGAACACTCTCCAACCTTCCGCAGTGGTAAAGTGGGCGGTTGGAAGGACAAGTTTACCCCCGAGCACAAAGTGCTTTTCAAACAAGTGACGGGTGATTTACTGGTGCGTTTGGGCTACGAAAAGACCATGGATTGGTAGACGTCAATGAATGTAAAATGCTCCATTGTAATTCGTGCATATAACGAAGAAGCCCACATCGGCCGTTTGCTGAAAGGGATCTCACAGCAGGCCTTCTCGGGTGTAGAAACGATCCTGGTTGATTCCGGCTCAACCGATCGCACGCCAGTCATTGCGGAAGAATACGGCGTGAAGGTGGTGGGTATTACCCCCGAGGAATTTACCTTCGGCCGCTCGCTGAACAAAGGAATCCAGGCAGCGGAGGGGGAATTCGTGGTGATTGTCAGCGCACACTGCTACCCGGTCTATCCGGATTGGCTGGATCGTTTGCTGGCCCCGTTCTCTGATCCGAAAGTAGCGATCAGCTATGGCAAACAGAGCGGCGGCGAAACCAACCAGTATTCAGAACACCAATGGTTCAAGCAGTATTTCCCCGACCACTCAATCCCAAACCAGGGACACCCGTATTGCCACAATGCCAACGCTGCCATCCGGCGAGAATTGTGGCAGCAGCATCCTTACAATGAACACCTCACCGGGCTGGAAGACCTGGCCTGGGCCAGTTGGGTCTTTGAGCAGGGATACGCGATTGCTTATACCGCCGATGCCGAGATCATCCACCTGCATGATGAGACTCCGCTCCAGGTGCTCAATCGCTACCAGCGCGAAGCGATCGCCATGAAGCAGATACTGCCGCAAAGCCGGTTTACACTGTGGCGTTTTTTACGGCTGACCACGACGATGATATTTTCTGACCTGCTGCAGGCCCGCCGGGAAGGGGTGCTCTCTGATCATTTGGTGAGCATCTTCTGGTTCCGGGTGATGCAGTATTGGGGAACATATCGCGGGTATCGTTTTTCTGGAAAAGTGGATGCCAGTCTGCACCAGCAGTTCTACTACCCTGAACGAGTTCCGGGTAAAAATTACCGCATCTTGGCGGGAAAACCGCTCTACGCCCATATCATTGAGGCGCTGCTGGGTTGCCCCGAAATATCCAGCATCGTGGTGGATACCGACAGCCCGGTCATTATGGCGGGATTGAGGGACAATTACCCACAGGTGACGGTGTTGGAGCGGCCGGAGAATCTGCGCGATGGGATGATCCCGATGAACGAAATCCTGCTGTATGATACGGCTCAGGTGGCGGCTGATTATTACCTGCAGACCCACAGCACCAATCCGCTGCTGCGCTCGGAAACGATTTCAAAGGCCGTCCAAACCTTTCTAACCCAGCAGGATCAGTACGATTCCCTTTTCTCCGTGACGCGGTTGCAAACCCGCCTCTACTGGCAGGACGGTTCGGCCGTCAACCACAATCCAAGGGAACTGCTGCGCACTCAGGATCTTCCGCCGATTTATGAGGAAAATTCGTGCATTTATCTGTTTACCTGGGAGACACTAACTGCCCGCGGCCACCGTCTGGGAGATGCCCCTCTGATGTTCGAGATCGATGCGGCTGAAGCCTGGGATATTGATGAAGAATTGGATTTTAAAGTTGCTGATTTCTTGATGCAGCAGCGTGGGGAGTAAATTTTCCAAAGGATCGTAATGCTATGCCTGACAAAAAGACAATATTATTTTCTGCCCCTTATATGGTGCCCTTTGTCAAACGGTTCCAACCTGTTTTTGATCATTACCATCTCGACCTGATCCTGGCAGATGTGGAAGAACGACTGGAAGAGGAAGAAATTCTGGCATATGCCGGGCAGTTCGATGGCACGATCTGCGGTGATGACCGCTATTCCGCCCGGGTGATCGAAGCCTGCCTGCCGCGCCTGAAGGTGATCTCTAAATGGGGAACCGGGATTGATTCAATCGACAGGGAAGCTGCCCGCAAGCATGGCGTGATGGTCGGGAATACTCCAAATGCTTTCACCATGCCGGTTGCGGATACCGTCCTTGGGTATTTGCTGGCATTTGTTCGCCGTTTGCCGTGGATGGATGTCGCCATGAAATCCGGCGTCTGGAAAAAGTTACCCGGCCGCACCCTGAGTGAATGCACCCTGGGTGTCATCGGGGTGGGTAATATCGGTAAGGCGGTCTTTTTATCCCTGTTTTTTGATATACTTAATAAAGGGCAGGTATGTTTAATGTCATGAAGTTATCGGAGTTGAGAATATATAATAG
>JARROY010000428.1:0-2483 GCA_037383445.1 Anaerolineales bacterium
CCCCCGCACCACAGCTGGTGTGGATAAAAAGGGACATACCCTGATCTTTGTCATCGTGGACGGCCGGCAATCTGGATATAGCAAGGGCATCACCCTGATAGAAATCGCCCAGATTCTCATTGAAAATGGGGTGAAAGTGCCCTCGAATTGGATGGCGGTGGGTCAAGCACCTTGGTGGTGAACAAAGATGGCAGCCCTACAGTGCTCAATTCCCCCATCCACCGGGGAATACCCGGTACTGAACGGCCGGTAGCCAATCATATCGGTTTTTATATCAACTAAGGATTTTGAAAAACTGATTTGACAAGACGAGTAATTCTAAATCCAGACGATTTAGTGTTCGTGTTGGTTCTCTCCATCCCCAGACCAGTTTTTACCAGCATCCACCAGCTTACCTTCAAACATTTCAGGTTTGTGGAGCAGCACTGGGAGATGAGCCGTGCAAATCCGATATTCCTGCACATAATACTCAAACGGGATTAAGGGCACCTCTTCACTGGTTCGTTCGCATAACACGCATTTCATCTAGTATTCCTCCTGAACGGTGGCGACCATTACCCCGCTCCACGGTCGAATGGTCAGTTGAAGGGTTTGATCATTTGTACGATAACGTCCCCGGGTGATCACGTCCTCCATCACAACACCATCCGGCAGATCTAATTTTTTCAATGGGACGCTTAACTGACGCACCTCACTGGTTGAATTGACAGCAATGATGACCTGGTCTTCTCCCAAAGTTCTGGCAAATGCATACCAATTGTTCTCCTTACTCAAATAAACACGTCGCAGGTCTCCACGCCGAAGGGCAGGATGCCGCTATCGAGCTACAATCAGCTTCTTAACATACTCTCGCAGGTCATAGTTCCACTGCTCTTTTTCCCAGGGAAATGCCCAGCGATTTTCGGGGTCTTTGCCACCTTTCATCCCAATTTCGTCACCATAATAAATTGCTGGCGCACCCGGGTTGGCAAACTGCAGCAAAAATGCCAGTTTCACCTTATCTGGGTCATCATCTAGTTTGGTCATCAGGCGGCGGGTATCATGAGAACCTAGCACAAGATACATGGCATAGAGATTTTCACGGGGATATTTGGTCAGAAAACCCTCCATCGTTTCAGCGAAATCGGCCAACGGGAGTTGTTCTCCAAGCAGGTCGAGAATTGCTTCGCGAAGCGTGTAGTGCATCAATCCATCAAAATGGTTTTCTCCTACCCAGCGCGGGTTGCCATCCCAGATCTCTCCCACAGTATAGGCATCGGGGTTTGCCTCCCGCACCACTTTGCGGAACTCTGCCCAAAAATCATCATCATCAATCTCTGCTGGCACATCCAAGCGCCAACCATCAGCCCCTTGTTCAATCCAATAACGAGCAACTCCCATCAAATAGTCGCATACTACTCGATTATCTGTGTTCAATTTCGGCAAGTCCTTTATATCCCACCAGGCTTTATACCGGGTTGCTTTGCCCGCCCCAAAAGCATCCAGCGGGAAACCATTGATAAAGTACCAATCTTTATAACGGGATTCAGGTCCGTTATCCAAAACATCCGTAAATGCAAAAAAGCCTCTCCCGCTGTGATTAAAGACTCCATCCAATATCACCCGAACTTGATTGCTGTGAGCCACATCCAACAAAGCTCTAAAATCCGCCATAGTGCCCAATGTCTGGTCGATTTTGTAATAGTCATTGGTATGGTAGCGGTGATTTGCAGAGGATGCAAAAATCGGATTGAGATACAGAGCATTTACACCCAGATCAAGGAGGTAATCAAATTTCTCGATGATCCCCCTGAGGTTTCCTCCCTGGAATCCACGCACTGTCGGTTGAGACCCCCATGGTTGGAGATTGATCCGAGTATTTGTTTTTGCCCTAAAAAACCGGTCGGGAAAGATTTGGTAAAATATTGCGTCTTGCACCCAGTAAGGAACATTCATCAAGCTTACGGTCTCCTTGCTCATAGCATTAAGCTTTATTGTCTGTTCACTGATTATAATAGCAAAAATGATTGATTTGTATCATTTTTTTACCAAACCACATTACAATTTAGTAAACCATCTTGGAGCGGCTCATACCCTTCCAAAATTGACCCTTAGAGGTGTGCATGACTTCTGAAAAACTATCTGGTGTATATGTTGCTGCTGTAACCCCGCTCTCAGAAGACCTGAAACCAGATTTGGATGCCATCCCAGAATTATTGTCTTTTTACGCCGGTAGGGGTTGTCATGGCGCCTTGCTGTTAGGGACCACAGGAGAGGGGCCCAGCTTCAGCCCAGCTGAACGAGAGATGATCTTTGAAGCAGGAACACAAGTCCATTACCACCATCCCGAATTCCAGTTATTCGCCGGGACGGGCACTCCAAGCCTGGATGAAACCATCCAACTCAACAAGAGAGCTTTCGAGCTTGGGTACGATGGCGTTGTTGTACTGCCCCCTTATTATTACCGCTCCGCTTCTGAAGACGGTCTTTTCCGCTGGTATTCA
>JARROY010000429.1:0-2457 GCA_037383445.1 Anaerolineales bacterium
CGAAAATCTGCTTGTCCCATTTCGCACATGGAGAAATACGATTACCCGGCAGGCATCAAAGGAACTCACTGATCTGTTCCAATTTAATATTCCCCAGCGATGGTCTATTGCACATCTCCATCAAGCCATATTGAACAAAGAATCCCATGTTAAGGATATAAGTTATCTGACCACGCTGGCAGGCTATGTCCATTGGAAAATAACGGGCCAAAAGGTGGTGGGGGTGGGCGAAGCCTCAGGCATGTTCCCAATTGATAGCAAGACAAACAACTACGATGAGGAAATGATCGAGTTGTTGAATAAACGACTTGAGGCAGAAAATATCCCATGGAAGCTTCAAGATATTCTACCCAAAGTCCTTCTGGCGGGGGATGCCGCAGGTAGGCTCACTGAAGAGGGCGCAAGATTGCTTGATCCTACTGGACAACTCCAAGCGGGTATCCCATTGTGTCCACCCGAGGGCGATGCAGGTACAGGCATGGTTGCGACCAATAGTGTTGCGGAACGGACAGGCAATGTCTCCGCAGGAACATCCGTTTTTACCATGATCGTTTTGGAAAATGGACTATCGAAGGTATACCCCGAGATCGATATGGTGACTACACCCACGGGTAAACCCGTGGCCATGGTTCATAGCAACAATTGCACATCTGATCTCAATGCATGGGTTGATCTGTTTGATGAATTCTCCAAGGCTCTTGGAGTGGACGTCAGTCAACCCCAACTGTTTGAAATATTGTTTGAAAAGGCGCTCACGGGCGATGCGGATGGCGGTGGTCTCCTTGCCTACAATTATTTATCAGGAGAGCACATCACCCATTTCGAGGAGGGGCGTCCACTGTTTATCCGGACACCTGAAAGTCGCTTCACCCTTTCGAATTTCATGCGTGTGCACCTGTTCTCAGCCCTCGGCGCATTGAAGATCGGATTGGACATCCTGTTTGAACAGGAGAAAGTGAAGATTGACCAAATTCTAGGTCACGGAGGTTTCTTCAAGACGAAGGCAGTAGGCCAAAAAATCATGGCAGCGGTGATGAATGTACCCGTTTCTGTGATGGAGACTGCTGGTGAGGGCGGCTCATGGGGGATTGCATTGCTTGCCGCTTATATGCTCCATAAGGCGAAGAATGAATCCTTGGAAACCTACCTTTCCGATAAAGTCTTTTCTGAGGAAACGGGCATGACAATCGCTCCCGACTCAAAGGATATTGATGGCTTTACGGCATTCATGGAGCGATATAAAAAAGGGCTTATCATTGAAAGAGCAGCCGTGGATGCTCTAAGGTAGAACTATGCTAGAACAATTGAAAGAGCAAGTATTTCAGGCAAATTTGTTGCTCCCTAAACATAAACTAGTCACTTTCACTTGGGGCAATGTGTCGGGCATTGACAGGGGACAGGGTATGATTGTGATAAAACCATCTGGTGTTCCCTATGAAGTAATGAAGGCCGAGGACATGGTGATCGTAGAATTAGAAACGGGAAAAGTCTTAGAAGAAAGGCTAAGACCTTCTTCGGACACGCCGACGCATCTCGAGCTTTATAAGGCGTTTCCGAACGTCGGTGGTGTTGTACACACCCACAGTCGCTGGGCAACAATCTTTGCACAGGCAGGTCATAGTATCAAGGCACAAGGCACAACCCATGCCGATTATTTCTATGGTGAGATCCTCTGCACGCGAAAATTGACAAAAGAAGAGATTCGGGGCGAATACGAAAAAGAAACCGGTCTGGTAATCAAGGAAACGTTCCAAGGAAAAGACCCCAACGCCATCCCTGCCGTTCTAGTTCACAGCCACGGTCCGTTTACATGGGGCACAGATCCGATGAGCGCTGTCCACAATGCTGTGGTATTAGAAGAGGTGGCGTTTATGAACTTCCATGCCTTGATGCTTGAACCAGATATACCATCCGTACAGCAGGAGCTGTTAGATAAGCATTATTTGAGAAAACATGGCGCCGATGCCTATTATGGACAAACAAAGAAGATATGAAAGGAATTATTCCAATGATTGACTTAAAACAATTTGAAATCTGGTTTGTAACCGGCAGTCAGCATTTATATGGTCCAGAAACATTGAAACAGGTAGCCAGAGATTCTAAAGTGATTTCGGAGGCATTATCTCAGGCAAATGAAATACCCGTATCGGTGAGGTTCAAACCAGTGGTTACCAGGCCGGACGAGGTGCGCCAGATTTGCCTGGAAGCCAACAATGCGCCTGAATGTATTGGGCTGATCACATGGATGCATACCTTTTCTCCGGCAAAAATGTGGATTGCAGGGCTAAGAGTGCTTAATAAGCCCTTTGTCCATTTGCATACACAATTCAATCGTGATATCCCGTGGGAGAGCATCGATATGGATTTCATGAATCTAAATCAATCCGCACATGGCGGGCGTGAATTCGGCTTTATCGGTTCTCGTATGCATATCCCCAGGAAAGTGGTGGTAGGGTA
>JARROY010000429.1:2470-4560 GCA_037383445.1 Anaerolineales bacterium
CTGAAGTTCTCGCAGAACTGGGTATCTGGGCACGAGCTGCCTTGGCTTGGGATGACGCTCACAACCTCAAGGTTGCCCGGATTGGAGATAACATGCGTGAGGTTGCAGTCACCGAAGGGAATAAGGTGTCTGCCCAAATTCAGTTTGGCTATGCAGTCAATGGCTATGGTCTTGGAGACCTAGTGGCTTATGTCGATCAGGTGACGGATGCAGAAGCGGAAGCGTTGATGCAGGAATATGATGACAGTTATGAGGTTCAGGCGGATTTGAGAGCCGGGGCAGCGCGTCGGGGCGAATTAAAGAATGCGGCAAAAATAGAAATCGGCTTACGCACTTTTCTGGAGGAGGGCGGTTTCACGGCCTTTACCACGACCGTTGAGAATCTGCACGGGCTGGTGCAGCTTCCAGGTCTATCTGTGCAGCGGTTGATGAATGATGGTTATGGATTCGGAGCCGAAGGAGATTGGAAAACTGCGGCTTTACTACGATCCATGAAAGTGATGGCCTATGGGTTAGAGGGCGGGACGTCCTTTATGGAGGACTATACCTACCATCTTGAACCTGGAAACAACCTCGTTCTGGGTGCGCATATGCTGGAGATCTGTGAATCCATTGCTGACAGGAAACCCTCATTGGAAATGCACCCCCTGGGCATTGGCGGCAAGGCAGACCCAGCCCGATTGGTGTTCAGCGTGCCTGCCGGACCCGCTATAAATGTTTCCATCATTGACCTTGGTAACAGGTTCCGCATGCTGGTCAACAAGGTTGAGGTAATCGCTCCACCACAAGATCTGCCTAAGCTGCCGGTAGCTAGAGCGGTATGGAAACCACTTCCGGACCTCAAGGTTGGAGCAGCAGCCTGGGTTTTGGCAGGGGGAGCGCACCACACCGGCTTCAGCATGGCATTGACGTCCGAGTACCTGGAAGATTTCGCTGAAATGGCTGGGATTGAATTTGTGATGATAGATAACACGACCAAAATAGCAGTATTTAAGGACAAACTGCGTTGGAATGACCTTTACTATACCCTGTACCAGACGCGGTAAGCCAGCCATTTTAGGCCGCTAACAAGTAAATAATTTACTGGTATTTGGAACATTTTCCTTACATATTATTGTTTGCACGGAGAGAAAATGTCAATAAAAATTAAAATCATGGGTGTGCTTGTAATCATGGTCTGCACAATTTTTCTGCTGACAGCATGTGTTGCATCCAAAGACCCTGTAGAAGAGAAGGCAACCTCTGGTCCTCCGGAGTGGTTTGGCTACGAACTTGTCGATGTTAAAACCGGCGATACCTTTACCATGAATGACTACGCCGGGAAAGTAGTATTGCTTGAAACCATGGCGATATGGTGTCCCAATTGTATTTTCCAGGGAGCCGAGATTCGGAAACTGCATGAACTTCTCGGGAATTCCGGGGATTTAATTTCCATCAGCCTGGATGTGGATGTAAATGAGGATGCAGCATCTCTGAAGGAATATACCGAGGAATTTGGTTTTGATTGGCATTTTGCCATTTCCCCAACACCGGTGAACCGCGCCCTGGGTAATTTATACACGGCTCAATATCTAAATCCGCCTTTGTCTCCAATGCTTGTGATTGACCGTGATGGAGAGGTACATCATTTGCCATATGGTAAAAAGGATGCACAGGATCTCCTTGAATTCGTTGAGCCATTTCTGAACCGTTAAATATGATAAAGATCGCAGGTACTTCCTTTCTGTTAGGTTTGTTGGCAACTATGAGTCCATGTGTGCTACCGCTATTCCCTGGCTTTTTAGCTTATCTAAGCGGTCAAACTGAATCTGGCCGGGGGCGGTTTAAATATTTCCTGGGCTTTTTTGTTTTGGCGGGTGTGCTGACCATGATGCTGGCATTGGGAGGACTGATTGCACTCTTATCGGTGCCAACCGGCAGCGTACTGGTCTTCTTGATCCCCATTGCGGACGCGCTAATCCTGATCCTGGGCTTGTTGCTTTTATTGGATCGCAATCCCTTTGTGTATTTACCTCAAATCCAAACACCTGTCCTGACCCATCCATTTATAAACGCCTATATATACGGTTTGCTGTACGGGCCGATTGCCC
>JARROY010000430.1:0-2447 GCA_037383445.1 Anaerolineales bacterium
ATAATTCTATTGAGAGAACTACCCCCTTCCTAAGTTCGATGCAAGGATTGCTTATGTCCAACCATGATCCACACATCTTCTTTTCCAGTCAAACTTCTCAGAACAACCTGGCGGGAAAAACCGTTTCCGTCATTGGTTATGGTAATCAAGGCCGGGCGCAGGCTTTAAACTTGCGCGATAACGGCGCCAAGGTCATTATTGGGAACATCGATGATCCCTATAAAGAACGTGCTCAGAAAGATGGGTTCAGCGTGGCAGATCTTCCTCAAGCTGCCGCTCAGGCGGATTATCTTCTGCTGCTTATTCCCGACGAGGTGCTGCCCTCAGTGTTCGCAGAACACATCAAACCGCATCTCGCACCACGGACCGTCCTCTCTTTTGCCAGCGGTTACACGGTGGCGTTTAACTTGATCGAACTGCCCCCAGATGTGGATGTGGTATTGGTGGCTCCGCGTATGATCGGCGTGGGAGTGCGCGAGCGCTTTCTGACGAAAACTGGCTTTTACTGTTTCATCGGTGTCCACCAAGACACCTCCGGAAAGGCCCAGGAACACCTTTTAGCGATTACCAACGGCATCGGCGGTTTGATCAAGCCAGCCATAGAAGTCACTTTTAAACAAGAGGCAGTGCTCGATTTATTCAACGAGCAGGCCTTTGGACCAGCTTTCGGACGCGTTCTCCTCTCAAGCATCGCGGTTCTCACCGAAAAAGGCATCCCACCCGAAGCCGTTCTGGTAGAGATGTATATCAGCGAAGAAATGGCCTACACCTACCAGCAGATGGCTCGTACCGGCCTTGTCCGGCAAACCTTGTTCCATTCCCATACATCCCAATATGGCGCCATATCCCGCGGGATACGCTTCGGGAATTTGGACCTGAAAAGCCAGATGAAAAAAATCTATGCGGAAATTGAAAACGGTTCTTTTGCCAAGGAATGGCAAAAACCAAAAAACCGCCTGCTCTTTAAAATCCTGCGCTTCTTCGCCATGAACCAACCAATCAACCGGTTGGAGCAAAAGGTCCATCGATCGCTCGGGCTGAAGGATCTCTCCCATACAAATGATGAACCCCCAGACAACCTGGCGGAACTGTTAAAAGACCCAACTCTAAAGGAAGAACTTGAGGCTTTTAGGGAGTCTTTTGAATGGTAACCATTTGTCTACACAGAGAGGGACCCTCTGGCCATGACTGAACTTCAACCTGCACGGCTAAATGCCTTTCATATTATGGTCAAACCGAGAGGTGCGATCTGTAATTTAAACTGCTCCTACTGCTACTTCCTAAAAAAAGAAGCTCTTTACCCTTCCAGCGATTTTCGTATGACGGAAGAAGTTTTGGAAAAATTCACCCGCCAGTATATTCAAGCCCAGCGCGTCCCCCAGGTAACCTTTGCCTGGCAGGGCGGTGAGCCCACTCTGATGGGGCTGGATTTTTATCGCAAGGCGGTTGAACTGCAAAATAAATATGCCCTTCCAGGCATGAAGGTGGAAAACACGCTCCAAACCAATGCCACCTTGCTGGATGATGAATGGTGTCAATTTTTCAGGGAAGCACAGTTCTTGGTTGGGGTCAGCCTAGATGGGCCTAAAGAACGGCATGATATTTACCGCCAGAATAAAGGTGGAGCAGGCAGCTACGACTCTGTAATCCAAGGCCTGGACCTGCTGAAAAAACATAAGGTTGATTTCAATATTCTCACCACTGTGAATGCTGTCAATGCCGCATACCCCCTCGAAATTTACCGGCACTTCCGGGATGAGCTTGAAGTCGATTATATCCAGTTCATTCCCATAGTAGAGCGCATCAATAAGCGAGGGGAGCAACGTGGGAACAAGGTCTCCAATCGCTCGGTCACCGGAGAGCAGTACGGAGACTTCTTGATCGAGGTCTTTGACGAGTGGCTGGCCCGAGATGTGGGCAAAGTGTTTGTGCAGATCTTTGAGGTAGCTTTCGCAAAATGGCTCGGACAGCCTGGCGGTTTATGCGTGTTCGACCCAATATGCGGGCGGGCTTTGGCCATCGAACACAACGGCGACCTGTTCTCCTGCGACCATTACGTGGAGCAAAGATATCGATTGGGAAACATCCATAAGAGCAGCATGGTCCAGTTGGTCGGCTCAGCCAAGCAGCAGCAGTTCGGTATGGAGAAACGAACCTCCCTCCCCCAATACTGCCTGGATTGCGAGGTGCTATTTGCCTGTAACGGAGGCTGCCCAAAGAACCGCATCCGGCACACACCTGCAGGTGAATACGGGCTAAACTACCTATGCCAAGGCTACCGTAAATTCTTCAACTACATTAACCAACCAATGCGAGATATGGCCGCACGGTTCCCTCGATGATGCCCTGTTGCAGCGTACAACACCTGCTGCATAGTGAAAGAGACCTGAAATTCCAGCCGGACCAAATCAATGATTCCTCCAGGGAAAATTGGTTCCAGCAGTCAG
>JARROY010000431.1:0-5240 GCA_037383445.1 Anaerolineales bacterium
GGTGCCGCTGTAAGCTACATCCACATCCCAGGCGTCAATTTCGACAGGCAGACCTCCTAGAGAGGTGACTGTATCCAGCACTAAGATGGCTCCATTTTGGTGGACTAGATCGGCAATTTCCTTTATGTTGGGCTGCCTGGCTCCGGTGGAAGTTTCTGCATGGACGATGGCGAACAACTTATAGGGCTTTTGGCTGAGCGCTCGTTCGATCGAGCTGACCTAAAACACGTCTCCCCAGGCACAGTCTATCCGATCTACCTGGGCCCCGTAGCGTCCGGCCATATCGCACAGCCGCTCTCCGAAGTAGCCGTTGACCGCAATCAGCACAGCATCTCCGGGCTCGATGAAGTTGCACAGGGCGGCTTCCATCCCGGCACTGCCGGTACCGGAAACAGGAATGGTGAGTTTGTTTTCAGTTTGGAAGACATAGCGCAGCAGCCCCTGGACTTCGTTCATGATGGTCAGGAACTCGGGGTCAAGATGTCCGATAGTGGTCATGGCCATTGCCTGGTACACTCGTGGATGCACCATGCTGGGACCGGGCCCGAGCAATATGCGGGGTGATGGATTCAAATCTGTCAGTTGTGGTCTTTCCATAAATCAATTTCCTTCATTTGTGATTGGGTTTATGCTTTATTAAAGTCTTTGTGCTTTAAATTTCTATCAAGTAATCTTACTACTTCAATGCTTATCTGAAAAGTATCTGACCAAAAATATCGTGGAAAGACATTAATCAGACGTGGATAATGAAGACAACTTGGAATATTGCTGAGAATAACTGCGAGAATCTTGGAATCCTAACAGGAAACAGTAAATGCTTGTGATCAGCATCGGCGAGTGAAGGATAGACCAATAAAGCCCTTCGCTGCGATTGTCCATGAAAAAGCCCATCCCAATTGTGATCAGGCTGACCAAGATGGCAACAAAGCTAGCTGTTCTGAAAAAAGGTATATTAATATCAGGGTATAGAAGCGATAACAAACTCAAGTAAATAGGTGTGATCATACAGAAAGCGATCGGTGATGTAGAAGTGAGTAAGGATAGCGGGCTGAGGGTTCCAAGTTTATCTGGATTCCAGAATGAAAAGACCATTACTATGCCAGCAAACCAGTAATATGTGGGGGTTTTTCTTTTAAATGAATAGTCCGTTTTGCGAATTTTGGCTTCCCAAAACCAACCAAAGGAAATCAGTGAAATCTCCAAGAACGCATTTGGGTAAAAGACCATTCCATATTTTTGTGTAACCGCGCCCCCCTGTAAAAAAGTGATGAAGACGAAATGAAAGCCGGCCACAATGGAGAAAGTTCGACCAAATCTATTTCCATAAATGAAAAGTAACCCGAACAAAAGCAGAAAGCATAGGTGGAATATCGGCATGTAAGGTACCAGAACCAGCTTGTTTTCGATCAAAAAATCTGCCACATAGGCGACGGTCTCAACCAAGGCCGCAAAGGATGAAAACCCATTTTGTGTATACGGGGGAATAAATACACACAGTACCAAAAAAGCATAAAACCACCATTTCGTTGTGAGGTTTTCTGCAAATTGATAAAAATCTCTTTCCTTAATGTTCCTCATGGTCAGCTGATTTTCACCGATCAATCCTGGTTGGATAAGCCTGTGCTATTAAATGGTGGACAGACTGCGGGATTTTGCCAATTTACACGATAAATATTTACAACCGGCATATAGTTCTGCACTGGTCCGCTGCCTATTGTCCACTCATCCACAGCAACTGAGAAAGATTTTTCAACAATTAAGTTGAACCGTGGATCTTCTAAAATCCCCATTTCTTTTGCGATATCCATCCCAGCGTTATCCAAGGATCCAAACAACATTAGATAACAAATCCCCTCTTTTTCTAAATAATCGGAAAAACCCCCGCTCTCAGCAAGAAAATGGTTTATATCTTTGTTGATATGTCCAAAAAGATCTACCACGGGTTGCTTTGCGTAAAACCCGATCGCGCCAAGGTCTGTGGTTGCTATTCGTGCGTCAGCAGGGACTTGTTGGTCAATATAAACTGCGGCTGGTTTTCTCACATTCACCAGAAAATCGATATTGGCGTGGTACACAGTTCTCCAATAGTTGATGCTGATCCCAAACAGGAGGATGACAAAACACAGGGAAATCATCCTGAACTAATGCCAGATTGAAAACGAAAACCCAGGAAATCATCACAATCTGCAATCGCTGGTTTGATTCGCTAAATGACAAGGTTTTTATGCTTCCAAAAAAATGTTTTAAAGATACATAGATAATTGGCAGACACAACATACTTATGAGAATGCTTGCGACCGGCACAACCAGTTCTGTTCCGACCAGATTGCCCCCCAGATGGAACTTTGGTCCGGGTAAGGACGCGCTGCCGGCGATGTACATAAGTGTATAAAAAGCCCAGACGATGTAATGGATCAAAGGGTTAAATTTCTGCAGCCAATAGAAAATGGGAAACTGGGTTATTATTCTTTGATTAACTTCTGAAACGACGAACTGCCTGCCTGCAAAACTGGTTGATATGGGTGCACCTTCCCTGATTTGTAAGTAAAGAAACCATGGAATTAGAATCAGAGTCAATGGTGCGAGAATCTTTACCAATATGCGGTCGATTCGCCGCCTGCGAATCAATTCAACCAGGGTTACTATTCCAGCCAAGGTGATTCCTTCGATTCTTGTAAGGGCGAGCAGACCTAGAGCAACACCCAGCAATGTCCAAGATTCACGAAAGTATAACCACAAGCACAGCAATCCCAGGAATAGGAAAAGCAAGGTCTCCATACCGCTTAGTGCCAGCCACATCATGCTGCCGGAACATACAGCGACGATGGATATTGCAGTCGCGATCAGATACCTTTTTTGTTGAGCTTGTTGGGTCAACAATTGTTGGGTCAGCTCAAAAACAAGCAGCCCGCAGAGAATTAAAAAGCTCACACCTAAGATTTTTGCCATGATCAGGGGTGAGACACCCATGGCCTGAAACACGGCTAAGACCAGCACCCACAGAATACTGGAAGTCCCAATTCCTTCTTGCAATCCAGGATTGAAAGCCAGCTCTTTATACTGAACCAAATTGCGGGCATAAAGAAAATGGATATATGAATCGCCCATCGGCATTTCTAGGGGCAACCCCCATAAAAAGCTTATAGAGATCACAATAACTGTCAGACTGATGAGAACATAATGCAGCCATTTTAATGAAAACTGATACGTGCGGCTTTGGATAAGGATGTCCATTTTTAAACCTCAACTAGTCTGCAATGAAACTGTCGGCGGGGAATTGATGAACCAACCTAAATGTTAGGCGTACCAAAACTTCTCTGATCTGTATTAAATTGAACCAATAAGTAAATGACTGTCCTGTACAAACCAACCCATAATATGGACAGCGGTCTATTTGATAGATTTCAGAAAGAAATTGGAAGAAGACTGCAGGGAACCCCTATGCTTTCTATAAATAGATATCCTATAAATTGATTATATAAAATTCGAGTGTTAAAATCAACTTTTAAAATATAGAGTCGCTGTCCTAAAGTTGGTGGGCGAAATGTGGAAATTGGAGAAATCTTTAATCATAAAGAAAACGGCTTGTTGTACCAGCTCCAGGCAAGAGGCGGGTGTCATTTGTCATCTTGATTACTATTGTTCAGGTGTGCTATACTGAACCAAACGATTTAAAAATGGTCCTAATGGTATAGGTTTTCCAATAAAGAGAGCGTGGTTAACTTGCATGAATTATTTGTTGCCGAAAATTTATTAAAACTTGCGCTGGAACATGCCGAGAAAGCATCTGCGGTTCGGATTAATGCGATCGATTTATTGATTGGGGATTTGGCATCGATTATTGATGACTCGGTTGCATTCCATTGGGATATTATCAGTCGAGATACCATTGCGGAGGGGGCTGAATTGCGATTTAATCGAGTTCCGGCAAAAGTTTACTGCTATGACTGTGCAGAAGAAAACACCCTCTTAAACGGGCAATTGTGCTGCCCGAAATGTAATGGCATCAATATTACCCCTACTGCAGGGACGGAATTCCTGCTTCAATCCATCGAAGTGGAAACGGCGGATTAACCTGGAGGACAAATGACCACCAAAATACCGGTTGTACAGCAAATTCTTACAGCAAATGATCAGATTGCAGATCAAAACCTCATAACTTTAAATGGCAAAGGAGTCTATGCGATCAATATCATGGCCTCGCCTGGGGCTGGAAAAACCAGCACCATCCTCAAAACGTTTGAACTGCTGAAAAATAAAGTAAAGATGGGGGTTGTTGAAGGAGATTTGGCCACGAGCATTGATGCGGACAAGGCGGATGCAGCGGGGATTCCAGTTGTCCAGATCAACACCGGCGGTGGTTGCCACCTGGATGCAGTGATGCTGCAAGGGGCATTCCCTCAACTGCCGCTGAGCGATTTAGATCTGGTGATCGTTGAAAATGTTTGATAAGCCATATAAGTACCCTGGCATGTACCGGGGAGTAGATGCCTTGATCATCAATAAGATGGATCTGATGCCGTATATTGATTTTGATCTAGATTATTTTCTCAAAGGAGTGGAGATTCTCAACCCAGGTTTAGAATCTTTCCCGGTATCTTGCAAGACTGGAGAAGGTTTTGAGGCGTGGATTGACTGGCTGATGAAGCAAGTTAAATCGCATGATGGATAACTCGACTGGAGGCAGACGAATCCGGATCAATGGGGTTGTTCAGGGGGTCGGTTTCAGGCCGTTTGTCTACAGTTTGGCAAAAAAATACCATTTAAATGGTTGGGTGCGGAATACCTCGGCCGGAGTTGATATTGAGGTCAACGGCGACCGGGAAGCGCTTGAAGCATTCATTAAAGACTTACAGGAACAACCGCCTCCGCTGGCTCAGATCGACAAATTTCAGGTGGAGGAATGCGCGCCAGATGGTTATACCGAATTCTCTATCCTGCTTTCTGAACCGATTCCGGGGGCTTTCCAACCGATCTCACCTGATATCAGTATCTGTCCGGATTGTCTGAGAGAACTGTTTGACCCACAAGACCGCCATTATCGCTACCCGTTTGTAAACTGCACCAACTGCGGTCCGCGTTTCACGATTATTAAAGACATCCCTTATGACCGGCCGCAAACCACCATGGCTCCCTTCGAGATGTGCCCGGATTGTTCTGAAGAGTATCACAATCCCTTAGACCGCCGCTTCCATGCCCAACCCGTGGCTTGCCCGGCGTGTGGCCCCAAGGTCTGGCTG
>JARROY010000432.1:0-3288 GCA_037383445.1 Anaerolineales bacterium
CGAAACATCTTTATGTATTCGATACTGGCAATTAGGCACACAATGGTTATGAAGATCCCAAAGGAAACATCACTGCTAAATAATGCCCAAAGGCCAATCGGCAAAAGGAGCAGGACAACCAGTAATCTCTGAAGGAACATAATCCCCTATTTCGATGGCACTAAGCCAAAGCGGCGCTCTCGCTGACTATACTCTTTAATAGCTTCCAACAATTGTTCCCTCCCGAAATCAGGCCAGAACACTTCAGGAAAATACCATTCGGAATAAGCGGTTTGCCATAACAAAAAATTACTCGTTCTCATCTCTCCTGATGTTCGAATTACAAGGTCTGGATCGGGACTTCCACTAGTAAATAAGGACTGCTCAATCAGTTCAGGAGTCACCTCTTCCGGTTTTACGCCAGATTCGACAATATTGCGAACGACATGCAGTATTTCGTCCCTGCCGCCATAATTGAAAGCTACATTGAGAATCAAACGATGATTATTCTTTGTCATTTCTACGCCGCGTTTGATCTTCTCGATCATAGAAGGACGCACTCCTTCAAGTCGGCCTACATGACGAAGTTGAGCACCTTGCTTATGCAGTTCATTGAGTTCGCGATCGAAAACATCATCAAATATATTCATTAAGCCTTCCACCTCAGCCATCGGTCGACCCCAATTCTCTGTGGAAAAAGCGTAAATGGTTAGATACTTCACCCCAAATTCTACGCAAGCTTCGATGATACGTCTGAGATTTTCAGTTCCGGCACGATGACCGGCCAAACGTGGCAGCCCTCGAGCGCGCGCCCAACGACCATTCCCATCCATAATGATGGCTACATGGGTTGGAATTCTCTCAGGAAGCATTGTTTCTTTCTTTTTTGCCACAACTACCAGCTCCCGGCTGCCTAAACCTCTAGGATTTCCTCTTCCTTTTCTTCACCAACTTGATTCATTTTCTCAATATATTCATCAGTTAGTTTCTGAATGTCATCTTCCCCACGCTTTAGATCGTCTTCGGATATCAACTTCTCATCTTCAAATTCACGTAGGTCTTTAATCACATCACGTCGAATATTTCTTACAGAAACTCGCCCCTCTTCCACACGAGCATTCACAACCCGAACCAATTCTTCCCTTCGCTCTTGTGTAAGCGGAGGTAATGTTAACCGGATAACCTTTCCATCATTACTAGGAGTTAATCCTAAATCCGAAGTCTGAATCGCTTTCTCAATTTCTTTGATTGTCGATGGATCGAAAGGTTTGATCAAAATTTGCCGAGGTTCTGGTACAGAGAAAGTTGCCAATTGCTGAAGAGGTGTAGGAGCGCCGTAATATTCGACTGAAAGTCTTTCCACCAATGCAGGAGTAGCACGCCCCGTTCTAATCCCAGCAAGATCATCCTGCAACGATTGTAGAGATGATCTCATGCGGATGGTTGCATCTTTAAGTGCGTCTTTTATCACAACATCCTCCTCATTGAAATGATTCGCGGTTGGAAGAATCCCTGAACACAAGGAAGTCAATCAGAGATATTTTATCATAATGAAAGCAGACAAGAAAAATATTTCCTTGCTGAATACATTCCTTTTTACTCTCCCCTTTTTTCTGTATGATTCTTCGATTGATGCCTTTGGACCCAAATGAACCAGAGGGCCAGTAAAATTGCTAGCCCAAACATCGATAAAAAAGTAGCTTTGATACTTAATGGAGATGTGGCAACTGGGTTATCTGGGTGGAGTACCATTCTTGAACTAGTTCCTCCCAAAAGCATAAAAATTACTGGGATCCAACCTACAACACCTTGAATTCGGGGTAACAATATCAACTCACGTAAAACCCACACCCCAAGAGCAGCCACCCAAACATTCAGAGTTCCGCGAATACGAGGCTCTTCAAGTGGGATACCGCCCCAATTTATCCATGATGCGTATAAACTAATCAAAAAACCAGTACCATAAAACCAGAGGGCACCTAGCAAGAAACTCCGCTGCCATCCAACGATATCTTCTCTTCCAGTTATTAAAATCGCCAACCCTAAAAATCCATTGATAAGTAACAAGACCATCCCAGTCCAAGTGAGCGAGACATGCAAATAGACTGGTTTAATACCAATGCCAATGGTTTTTTCTTCAGGTGAGAAAATTAATATTAAAGTTTGAAGAATCAATATCAAGGCCAGCAACCACCATCTGGCCGTGAAAAATTTTTGGTTTTGAATCATGGATTTACTCACCCTCCAGATTCGAAACCAAAGTTCCCACCCTTTCTCCTTGTAAAGCACTTACCAGGTCAGCTTCTTCCCAGAAGTTGAGGACAAGAATTGGCAATTTGTTAACCATGCAGACAGTAATGGCAGTATTATCCATCACTTCAAGCTGGAGATTTAAAGTATCGATATATGTCAAATGGTCAAATCTTTTCGCATGCTTATTCTTAATTGGGTCAGAGTCGTACACCCNNNCTTGATCAACACATCCGCTCCAATCTCCACGGCTCTTAAAGCCGCGGCGGTATCTGTAGAGAAAAATGGGTTTCCTGTTCCACCACCTAAGATCACTACCCGACCTTTTTCAAGATGCCGCATGGCGCGCCTTCGAATAAAGGGTTCTGCAACTGCTCTCATCTCTATCGCTGTCATCACCCGAACAACCACCCCTGCTCTTTCGATAGCATCCATTAAGGCGAGTGCATTCATCACCGTCCCGAGCATTCCCATATAATCGGCAGTTGCGCGATCCATACCTCTTTCTAATCCCAGTACCCCACGCCACAAATTTCCTGCACCAATTACGATGGCAAGATCAACCCCCATCTCATGGATATGGACAACTCGCTGGGCAATGGCCTCAGCCAGCATCGGGTCAATTCCTTTCTCACCTTCACCAGAGAGAGCTTCTCCACTTAATTTCAGCAGAACTCGTTTATATTTTAGATCCTCCATACAAGAAATCTCCTATATTTAATCGGACGTTACAATAAACCTGAATTTGCTGCTTTTTGGAAAAAGGCCTACCCCCGGGTTGGCCTTTTATCATCCAAAATTATTCTTCATCATCCTCTTGAGAATGTTCACCAAGCTCCCATCGGGTAAATCGGCGAACAACGATATTTTCTCCAATTGAAGAAATCGTTTCATTCAACAAGTCTTGAACCGTAATCGCTCCGTCTCGAATATACGCCTGACGCAGCAGGACAACCTCGTCTTTAAATTTCTCAATGCGTCCATCAACAATTTTATCTAAAATGTTTTCGGGTTTACCCTCTTCCATGGCTCGATTACAAGCCACGTTTCGCTCACGCG
>JARROY010000433.1:0-2443 GCA_037383445.1 Anaerolineales bacterium
GTTTTCTTGTGAAATCCTCCGTCTTTACTCCTCTTCATCTGTCTTCCTGATGACTAAATTGTATCTAAATTTTACCATTTGATGGATGATTTAAAACTAACAAATATATCAAATGCAATTAAAATAAACGGTTTTATGTAACTAGATTATATCTGCAAAAAGAGCGACTCATCATAATAATCTTGGTGCAATCGTCGGGTTATTCGTGCAGGATGAGTAGATGGTAGTAATGGATGCGAGATAGTTGTCGGTGATGGTCATCCCCTTTGAGCCAATTTTTGCCGCTATAGCTTATTTTGGTTGATCTGGATTGAGTTTTGTTTAATTGCCTCCTATTTTATAAAAATTGGTTTAAAATATTTATACAGAATAATTTTGTACCGGGTTTGTTGATTTACAGCGAGACACAGATCACGCCCGGTATAAAAAACTGATTATATTCCCTTTTTAGTTTCATCCAAACGAGAATATGAAAACCTAGGTCAAAGGAGATCGATGATTATGGCGAATAAAATTGCTGTGGTATTGGACAGTACCACAACCCTTCCAAAGGATTTTCTTAAAGGATTGGAAATTCGTATTGCTCCGGCAATTATTATTTGGGGGCAGGAAGAGATGCGAGATGGAGTAGATATTCAACCTGACGAGTTTTTTAGAAGGCTGGCCGCAGCGAAAGAAATGCCGTCGACTTCCCAGGCGACCCCGATTATGTTCCAGGAGATTTATGCGGAACTGCTGGCGAAAGGCTACGACCTCTTGGTGGTGACGATCTCATCCAAACTTTCTGGCATGTATACATCGGCGGTCCAGGCCAAGGAGATGTTCCCGGATGCAAAGATAGAGGTGGTTGATTCTCTGACCGGAACGATGACGATTGGTTTATCTTTAACCAAGGTGGCCGAGGCGATAAAAGCTGGAGCCTCGCTGCAAGAATGCCGCCAGATATTGGAGCATGCATTGGCCAATACGGGCGTGCTGCTGACGGTGGATACCCTTGAATACCTGCATCGTGGGGGAAGAATAGGCGGCGCAACAAAGTTCCTTGGCTCGGCTTTGAAGCTAAAACCGATCCTGGAGGTAGTGAATGGCAGTTTTGAAGGCTTGGAAAAAGTCCGCACCCGTTCGAAAGCGCTGGACCGTCTGGTAGACTTGACGTTGGAGCGAATTGGAGACCGCAGACCTATAGAGATCGCTGCCCTGCACGCGGATGCGCGGCAGGTAGCCGAAGATGTGATCGAAAAATTCACGCAGCGAGTGGATACTGTACGGACGGTGGTAACTTCTGTCAGTCCTGGGGTGGGTGTGCATCTGGGACCTGGCACAGTTGGTCTGGCATTTTTAGCCGGGGTGGAATAACTCTAGCTAATATCAATTCAAGGGATATCCTGTTTTAAACAGGTATGGTACCGTCTGGGATGATCTTATTCTGATAGGTTTCTTTGCAGGGGACAGCGTTGTCCCCTGCACCCTCCGCCGGGACATCTATGTCCCGGACCCCGCAAATATGAATTTCGAATTGTTTCATGTTTTGTAAGATAGCTCTGTTTTTGAGACTGTTTCCTAACCTGGATTAAATTCCAGTTGGCTAGGGGTTTGATTCTGTCATATGCTCTGCTGAAAGTTGTACTAATTCCTTCAGGGTTTCAAGATCGACATCTTCAAGTTTGTTGATGTAGAGGCAAGATTTTCCTGTCTTGTACTTACCCAGCTTGGATAGCAGATCGTCGTATTCCGAAAAACCAGCCATAATGTAGAGGGTAAGGTTTTGTTTTCTGGGTGAGAATCCCGTCAGGAACCATTCCCCTTTGTGCCCGCTGGCATATTGATACCGGTAAGAGCCGAATCCAATAATACTGTCTCCCCACATGAACGGTTTCTCTCCCGTGACTTCTTCCATGAGATGGAGAATTGCATAGCTGTCGGTTCGTTTCTTCTCATTTTCGATGCTGTCGAGGAAGGCGGTCACACTTTTTTCGTTTCTGGTTGTTTTCAGGCTCATTAAATAATCCTTTCCTGGTGTGGGGAACAGCCCTCCCGTTTTCCAGAATTGAGGTAATTGGAAAATGTAAAATCTTTCCAAATGAACGATTTTTTAGTTCAATTTGAAGTTGGGGGTCGTTCACCAAAATATTGATAATAGTTGACTTCGATATTGGCATTGAACAGCTTGCGGACCTTATCGGGTTCGGCGCGTTTGAAGTAGTCGGGGAATTTTTTGTCCCCGGTCAGGATATACACCGACCAGCCTGTTTTCTTGCGGAACATTTTGTTGAGGGCGATGTAGATCTGGTTCATTTCCTGAAAATCTCCAACCTTCATCCCATAGGGTGGGTTAGATATGACCATGCCGTACTGCTGGTCGATCCACAGTTCTTTGACATCTTTCTGCTCAAAGGTGATGTCGCGGTGGACGCCGGCAGCTTTGGCGTTGGCCTTGCTGGCG
>JARROY010000434.1:0-2919 GCA_037383445.1 Anaerolineales bacterium
GGTGAGGGGCACGCCGCCGATTTTCACCGACAACGAACCAATCAGGCCGAAGACGAAAATAAACAGGCCGATCCAGACCATATCGGTCATGACCGAGGGGCGGTCGGCATATCCGATGGCTTTTTCGATCCGCGCGATGTGGGTTTTGGTCCCGGTAAGCTTGAGGATATCGCCGCGATGAACCGCAGTCTGGGCCAGAATGGGAACGTCCACACTCGTCGCCCCCCGGGTGATTTTGCTCAGATATACACCGCGGGTAAAATCCGCTTTGGACAAATCGATCAGCGTTTTGCCATCGACGTCTTTGCTGGTGACCACCACATCGATGGATTCAACAGGCACGTCAATCAGTTCATTGTCCGCGACTTCCTTGTTGTCCTGCGACAAGGCCACCAGCGCCTCGGTGGGACCCGAAACCGCCACCACATCAGCGGCTGTGAAGGTGGTGGTGGCGTCGAACTCGATGATCTGTCCGTCTCTTCGAATGCGTTCGATGAACATGCGCTCGCCCGGTTGCAGGCGCTCAACGTCGGCGACGGATTTGCCCGCCGCCCGGCTGTCGTGGGCGACCTCAAAGGCGCGCATTTGAAGCTGATGCCAGGCGGAATTCATGCCGGTGGCCGGCTGGCCCTGGGACAATTTGGCTTCATAGTCCTTACAGGCCTCCACCAGATCGGCTCCGATCATCTTTGGACCGATCTGGGAGAGAATAATTCCGGTGCCAATGGTGCCCCACAGGTAGCAGATGGCGTAGGCCACAGGGATCTGGTTGATCATCTCCTTGGCATTTTCGATGCCGGAGTTGTTGATGGCGTCGGTGGCCAGGCCGATGGAAGCCGACGTGGTTTGGGCGCCGGCCAGCATACCGGCGGCATACCCCACGTCAAAACCCGCGATTTTGGCCACCAGGTAAGTGGTTGCCAAGCACAGCGCCCAGATGACCACGGCAAAGAGCGCCTGGGGTGCACCATCCCGGGCAATCCCGCGCACAAACTGCGGTCCGACGCTGTAACCCACGGCGAAAAGAAACAGCGTGAAGAACATCGACTTTACCTGAACCGAAATGGCGATGTCCAGCTGTCCGATGAGCACACCCACCAGCAGCGTGCCCGTGACCGGGCCCAGGCTAAACTGGCCCAATTTAATGCTGCCAACATAGTAGCCAAGAGCCAGCGCCAGAAAGATAACCAGCGCGGAGTTGGCCCGCAGGGTGTTGACAATCCAGTATTTGCTGGGCGGTGTTCCGGCCGGCGCCTTGGCCGCTGCTTGCTTCACATCTTTGGTGCTATTAGCGCCGGACTTACTGGCGTCTTTCGAGGGCATGTTCGCTTTCCTGGTCTCCTTGGCTGCAAGCAGACTCCCGGCCTTGTCTCCATCGCCGGAAAGGTTGACTGGGTGCTGTTCGGCCCCGGCTGCCTCGGCGTTTCCCGCGATAAACGCGACTGCCAGAGCCAGCACGATAAAGGTGCCCATACCGACCAAGATTCGAGCACCGGTGGGCCGTTTTCGTATTTGGACTAATTGAATGTCCATAATATTACGTCCTTTCGTATTGTTGAGGCCGGTAGCATCCAGGCCGGAAGGCGACAATATTGAATTTCGATGATTCTGATATTATGGTTATGTGTACTTTAGAATTTGGAATTTCCTTTACCCGCTACCACCTGAATGGTTGCACCAGTTCGCCCATGACATTAATAATCATCCTGGATTCGCTTCCGGAAACCGCTGCTTCCAATCGCACTGCTTGGGCACTTATCCAGCAGAGAGTGAGCAGGACAATCATATACGCTATTCCGAGTGCGATGTTGGTGCGCCGCTGAAAAGGGGATCGCGCCAGTGAAACGACAGGTCCGGCATAGATTGCCAGAAACCATGCCATTCCACCGGTGACAAGGGCTGCGGTTTGTAAGATGGCGATCCGCGGCGCTAGGGCCGGAAGTCTGGTAGAAAATATTTCGATTGACTCCGACAAAGGCGCGAAGAATCCTGCCAAGGTGTGGGCCAGACCTAAGTACATCAGCAAATCACCTGCCACCAGCGACCAGTGCGTGCAGACCCCCACCTCGTCGTAGGCACTGGACATAATGAAGGCCACCAGCGCGATGAGGGATAGCGCCAAAGCCATATAAAGCGACATACTGGCTCCGACGTGCACCACATGATCGATTCCGGGCACCCTCAGACCGCCCGAGGTTCTGTATAGCTGAACGATCTGAAATGATACGATCGCGATGTTGAATCCGATCACGGTCAGGCGGGCGCGCATCACGTTGACGGCCACGCGAACCGGTTTGCCGACTTCATCCATTGCCTTTCTCTCCTTCCCCAAAAAAATGGAATCAACCCGATCGGCCATTCCGACCGATCGGGTCGCGTTCTGCGGCAGTCACAAAAAAACCCGACCCGTTCATCCGCACGCCGACATTAGCGTGTCCGACACCATGGCGATATACGAGAGAATCAGCACGAGGCACGACGTCAGGGCGTAGGGCACCGGGTAGGCCACCGCACAAATGGCGCTCTGGCTGACATCCTGAACACCGTTCAGTGTCGGTGTACTGTTGCGACCACCGGCACAGGCTCCGGCCAGAATGATCGGATTCATCTTGCGGACGTAAAGACCGTAGAGCCAGGCCAGGAACGGCGGAACAAGGGCGCCGATCAATCCCAGCACGGCGATCCAGATGACCACGGTCCCCTGGAACGAGGCCATGATTTTCGGACCAACGCCGGCCGCCAGCACTGCAACGAACAGGCTCAGACCGATGTCATTGAGGAATGCGCGTGCCCCTTCGCTGGTGGGTCCGCCGAAGTCCGGGTTGCGTGTACGAAGCCAGGACACGAAGATTCCCATCAGCATACAGCCAGCTGAAGTTCCCAGCGCGAAGGGGATACCGCCGATCTTCACACTGGCGT
>JARROY010000435.1:0-2426 GCA_037383445.1 Anaerolineales bacterium
GGAACAAATCCGATCTCCGTTTCAGGATATTTATCTGATGCGATCAGAAATCCAAGGTCATCCAGACGGACGATCGCTTCCCAATTGCGGGAAAACAAATTCCCATTTTGAGAGAGGAAGATTGGTTGACTGGATGTCAGCGAGATCCCCGAGACAGGATCGTAGTGCATTTCCACCAGACGCTCAATGCCATAGTAGAAAGGATGCCGGCAGGTATCTCGATAAGGCTGGCCGATCTGATCATTTTGAGGCTTTAAATCAACGGTGCCCAAAGAATAAATATTGAGCACCCAGAAATTATTGTCAGCATCCAACCGAGTAGCATCTGTCACACGGTATTCAATCGTCGGGAAAGGGAGTTCCTCAAGCAAGTTTAGACCGGAATCATACACCTGGGCAACGGGTTCCGGGTTAATCACCACCCCGTTTGCTTCAAATAAGGTGACTAGTTTATCGCCATTTGGGAACAAGGCTTCATTGGTCGTGTTATCTATCTGCTGCTGTAGGGGAATGGTTTGTCTTCCATCGATATCCAAGACCACTCGACTCAGATCAGGTTCAATTTCACCTGAAATGATATAACCAACCATCCCATCCCGGGCAGAGACCTCTACCGTCAAAAAGATCTGGTTGCCAATAAAAGCAACCGACTCATAACCCTCAAATCCGTTTTCCAAATCATCGCCAAAATTTTGATCGTCTACTGGGATTCTAATCGGCTCAAGCGGAGACGATCCAGGATTCGCCAGGTATTCTAAAATTGCCGATTTGGGTATCGCATAAATCACCCTGCCGACGGCATGGTTGAAATACTGCGGCAGGATGATAAGAGTATCTCCATACCAATCCATTCCAGAGATTTCCGCTGAGCGTCTGCTGAGCGGGGAAGTCACCTCAATTGGGGTGACATGTATTTCAACCGGAACCCCTTCAGGCGGCTTGGAGCAATCCACTGGAATAAAGATCAAGTAGAAGACGCCAAACGCCATCATCAGCAGCAGACTGATCACCAGTCCCACACTCAGGGGACGTGTCCATTTCGCTAAAAGTCTTTTCATAAGAAATGCAATTTTACTGGATAAATGGATAAATTGTGTGTAGATTTCATTATTAATGGAGAAGTGAGTTTTGCGGGCTGCCTTGAAGATTTCAAGCAGTCGAGGAATTGATACTCGATACCTAACCAAGATGATCTATTTTTGTAGTCTCTCTTCTCCCCGAGAATTGCCCTCGGGGCACTCGCGTATCGAGATAGAATTAAATCGCCCAATATTTTCCTAATTCACGCTAAAATAGAAACACGAAGCCCCAATTCCTTATCCGAGAGGTAAACATGCAAAACGAAATTACCCAACCCGGGAAACTGCTGACCCAAGATGGATCTCTTTCAGCGGCGGGATGGTCCCGCCATCCATATCTGGACTGCAACCTGGAAGATGTCCATTTTTATACCATCAAGCCCTTTCAACACTTCAGAATAAAACGCTGGGATTACTATGCTGTATTCACTCCAAGACGGTTCTTTTCTGCCACGATTGCTGATTTGGGATATGCTGGCAATGTGTTTGTGTATGTGGTTGATTTTGAAACTGGAACATACCATGAAGAAGGGCTGGTGATCCCACTGGGAAGCGGGGTGGTCCTACCTCGCAACAGCACAGAAGGCCACGCCCACTATGCCAACAAGCAAGCCACCCTGGATTTCTTCCTTGAAGGGCACGAGAGAAAGCTTAACGTTTCCTGGCCGGGATTCCAGGATGGTAAAGGGATTGAAGCGCAGATCTCCCTCGACTGCCCCCCAGATCAGGAATCGATGACGATCGTCATCCCGATTGGCACAAAGCGATTTTACTACAATCGCAAGATCAATTGTCTGCCTGCCTCGGGAATTTTACGCTATGGGGACGCTCACGAAACCCTGTCTCCGGATACGTGCTTGGGTTCGCTGGATTGGGGGCGCGGTGTTTGGGAATACAGCAGCTTTTGGAACTGGGCGAGTACATCCGCCTATCTGCCGGATGGTCGTAAGCTGGGTTTAAACTTAGGGAAAGGGTTTGGAGATACCTCTGCAGCGACCGAAAATGCCATCATTTTAGATGGCAAGATACACAAATTAGATCAGGTCAGCTTTAATTACGACCCTTCGGATTATATGAAACCCTGGTTGTTTGAGGACAACCAGAACCGTCTCAAATGTGTATTTGTCCCCTTCACCGAGAGGGTTGCCACCACCAACCTGGGGATCATCCAGAGTGAAGTGCACCAAATGTTTGGCCGCTATTCTGGCAGCTTGGTGCTGGATGATGGCTCTCAGTTGGAGGTACGCGACCTAATCGGGTTTGCCGAAGAGCACCACGCGAAATGGTAAACCTTGTTTGTCTATCTTTTATACCCCTTCTGGTTCCGGAGCGAGCGGTTGGTTGACC
>JARROY010000436.1:0-2406 GCA_037383445.1 Anaerolineales bacterium
TCCGGATGAATCAACCACACCACTGTCAAAGCGATTCCATTCCGGGGGGTTGATCCCCAGTGGTTCGAACAGGTGGATGGCGCCAAAATCATCGATATCCATCCCTGTTGCATTGCGGACGATTTCTCCGAGGAGGATCATATCGCCGCCACTGTAGTTGAAGTGGGTGCCGGGTTTTTCGACCAGCGGCAAATCAAGAATACAAGCGATCTGGTCATTACAATCCAGCCAAAGTTTGATCACATAGTTGTTATCATCCCCGTAGCTGGTACCCCACTCTACCCAATCAAGGCCGGAGGTCATCGTGACCAGGTGCTGGATTGTGATTTCTTCACGTCCATTGGTAGCAAATCGTTGGTAGTCGGGGAGGTAATCCCATATAGCATCCTGAAGGCTTTCTATGTAGCCTTCCTCAATGGCAATGCTGACGATGGCGGAGGTGTAGCTCTTACCAACTGACATTACAGTATGGCGTTTTCCGGAATCCCAGGCTACCCAATCACTGTGGAAACCCGGACTCGCCCAATCATATCGGTGGCCGGCGAAATATTCTTCAAAGACCAGCATGCCGTCCTTATAAATCGATACGGAATGGACTTCACCGTACTTGCCACCTCTGATGCGGTCGACAGCTTTGCCAAGGATGCTGCCATCAATGTCCACTTCTTCAATGGTCCCAACAGCGAGACCATCATCTAGGGCAGCAGGGTGGGTGTAAATGTAGTCAGGCGAACCAGATTGGCAACTCACCAGATTGAACATTGATGCACATAAAGTAATGAGCAGAAATGCTTTCCTAATTTTAGTGTTCTTGGAGTCTGAGTCGTTCAACATTTTTTATCTATTTTTTGAATCACATAATTTGCACGGATGAGCCAAATCCTAATTTGCTAATTTAGCTTCTCTTGCAAGGGCTTTTTGGTAAGCATTCCAACCCGGGCACCAACCCGTGTGCCATTTCCACAGACGAGACATCAATGAATCGGGGTTAGCTTCCGCCATCCGACGAATACCACAGTTCGCGCAGCGCATATTTTCATAACTCCGCTTTTCCTTTTTGCTGGCTTGATCCTTTGAATTCATTTCTTTTGTCGTAGTCATTATCTTCTCCTTTTTAGATCCTAGAATATATCTCGCTTATGTTTACAATATAACTTCAAGACAAATCTTTGTCATACCTAGAAAGTAGTACTAAAAGAAGTATTATCAATCCCCATATATAAGTTGGTAACAATTCTTGGCATCTTTCTAAGTGAGCTACCTTAGTTATTTGCTGATCCAATTCACATATCAACTGCAGATATGGTTGAACCTGACGATCATCCAATGCTCATATTCTGATTCGTATTCAATTTCCATGATCCCGCAGGTATCCACCACAAAATCCCAACGCTGGTAGACAGGGATATCCAAGATATGGCAAGCCAGAATGCGGATCCAGCCGTCGTGAGCCATAATGATAATATCCTCGTCATCAGGCAGCTTTTCAGCGATAAAAGACTGCATTCGCTGCAAAACCTGTTCACCAGTTTCCCCTTCGGGAAATTGAAAATCACGATCACGGCCCCTAAATGCTTCCCACAGATCGGGGAATTTCTCATTGATCTCTTCAGGAGACAGCCCCTCAATTAAACCAACGGCGAGTTCATTCAAGCGGCTGTCAACAATCGGTGTGAGTTTTAATTTCTCGGCTACCGGTCTGATGGTTTGCATTGTACGAATATATTCACTAACATAAATCTTGGAAATGGTTTTATCAGTGAAATACGGCACCAGATTCTCTGCTTCGGCTCGCCCTTTTGCGCTGATTGGCTGGTCCTGATGGCGCAATACCGGATTGTAAAAATCTCCTTTTTCTTTATCCCCATGTCGAATAATGTACCATTTCACTTTAGACTCCTATTTTTTATCGTTTTATTCTTTCTTTGAAAACTGATTTCTCTCAAATATTCTGCTTAACCAATAAAGCGATCTAGATCCATCATATTTTTCTCAGTTAAAATTTGGCTTCGTGACTTTAGCTCTAGGGTGGGGAGAGAAAATTTACCCTTCAACTCTTTGTACATGTTCCTGAACATACTGCCGGTGAGCATTTTATATGTTGTAAACAGGGCAACTTTTGCATCAGGTTTGCTCGGGAGCTTTTTTGCAAAATTGACCCAACTCGATTCAGGTTATTGCAGCATAATGAATAGTCCGCTTGTCCAGCAGCCGAAAAAAATATAATCAGTACCTTCTAACATTTCGTCTCGAAACATGATGGTTGAGGCCACCTGGGCATCAACCCCTTTACTGTTGAGGTACTCTCCAATCTCTTCCCCGTAATCTTTTGTCGTACCTGTCCTGCTATGGTATATAATGACAGCTTTTTTAATTAGATTTTTCCTTGCCTTTCTTTACTCGATC
>JARROY010000437.1:0-3198 GCA_037383445.1 Anaerolineales bacterium
TCTCGCTCCATGACAGATTGGTAAATCGCCAAATAGATATCTTCCTCAGATTTATCCAAGCCCAATAAAATATTATTGCGCAGCGTATCCGAAAACAAGCGCGGTACCTGGGAAGTATACGCCGCACGTGGGAAAATGAAGAAATCATCTGGTTGCTCGACCCGCTGGTCGTTCCATAATATCTCGCCAGCATCTTTCGGCAGCAGACCCAACAGCACACGCAGCAGGGTTGTCTTTCCCGACCCAACTCTTCCTGTAATCACCACAAATTTCCCTCGATCCACCGAGAGATCGATGTCCTGAATACCTTTATCGGTACCAGGAAAGACATAGCTCAACTGGTGCGCTTCCAATCTATTCAGCACATCACGTTCAGTGCGTTCTTCATACACCACTTTTGGAAAGTTTCCATCCTGATACACCGGTCCAAATTCTGTTAATGCTTCTATAGATGCGCCTTCCATCAGGCGCCCCATCCGTTCCACTGAGATGCCAATCTGGCGGTAGCGAGCCACCAGCAGACCGGTGAAGGCCGTCAAATCGGTGATGAATTCGAGGTAAAAAGTGAACAGGGCAAAATCTCCCACAGTAAACTCATTATTGCGCATTGCCTGTCCTGCAAGGATCAAAATCACCCCGGTGCCGATATTGGCAGTATTGACAAATAATGAGTGCAGAATTTCGTTAAACAGACGGTCCTTCAGGGAGTAATCTCTCCGTTCGTCATTTAAGCGCTCAAACCGTTTGATGACACTCTCCTCAGCACCAGCAACTTTTATCGCCTGGACAGAGCCGAAAAACTCCCCGATGAAACCGACCACAATCCCCGTCGCCCGGCGGCTGGCCCGGCGGTAGCGGTCAATACGGCTGGTGGAGGCAGCCGAGATCATGGCCACAAATACAAATGGGATCATCACCAGCGAGGTGATTCGGGCGTTGATCCTAAACATAACCACCAGCGCCACGATGCTGAAGGATAAACTGCCCAGCAAGTCATTGACCCACAAAGAAAACAAGGGGATTTCGAAAACGTCGCCTCTAAAGCGGCTGATCGCCTCTCCAGGGGAATCTGGCAGTGCGGAAGCTCCCGGACGCCGCAGGATATGGCGCAGCAGGTTTTTACGCAGGAGAGTTAAGGTAGCACCAAAGAAGGGCACATTGGTCAGCACCAATCCCAAATTGCCCATAATCCGCCCAACCTCAGCCACAAACAAGAACGCCACCAGGGTCCACAGATTAAAGCCAGCCGGGGAATCGCCTGTGAGCAGATCGAAGAACCAGCGCATCGCCAATCCCGGCAGCTGGAACGACATCATCAGCACCAGCATGGCGAGTAAATTGAACAGCCACAACTTCGGTTGGAAAAGGATCATGTCCAGAATCACTCGCCAGGCTGGCTGGGCTGTGCTGGTTTCTCGCTCGGCATATGCTTCAGGGGAGGCTAATTTAGCTTTAGATGGGGCTGTCATGCCAACACCTCCTCTAGACCGGTTTGGAGCAGTTCGAAGTACTTTGAGTCACGATCTGATTCCAACGCTAACCGGGCTCCATACTCAACTACTTGCCCCCCATCTAAGATCAAGATTTCATCCGCGCGATCTACGGTCTTGAGCCGATGAGCGATAATGATCGCTGTACGGTCTTTCAACAAGCGGTCTACCGCCCGTTCAATCAGCAGTTCTGTTGCCGGGTCCAGGCGAGACGAGGCCTCATCTAAGATCACCAAGCCAGGATCGCGCAAAAAGACCCGGGTAAACGCCAGCAGTTGGGCTTCGCCTGCAGAAAGGCTGCGGCCGCCTGTCTCCAGTTTCGTATCCAGCCCTTTTGGCAGACCATTCAACCAGTCACTCAAGCCCAGTTCTTCAATCACATTGAGCAGGCGTTCATCGCTGATCGATGGATCAAAAAATGTCAGGTTATCCCGCACAGTCGCCTGGAACAGCTGTACATCCTGGGTAACAATTGCCACACGTTGGCGCAGGTCATCCGTATCTACATCGCGAGTATTGACATCCCCCAGCAAGATCAGCCCGTGGGAGATATCGTATAAACGGAACACAAGCCTGGCAAGGGTGGTCTTTCCGCTGCCCGTCCGCCCCAATAGACCCAATACTTTTCCTGGGTGTAGATTAAAACTGACCCCTTTCAACACTCGGTCCCCTTCTACATATTCAAATCCAACCTTTTGGAATTCCATCGAAAGAGGACCGATTGGAACGACTGCCCCATTACCATCTGCCAATTTGGATTGGATGCCGCGCAGTTCTATCAAGCGCTCGGTAGCCGCCCCAATATTCTGCAGATTCTCCACCTGCTGAGTCAATTCGCGGATCGGACGGCGCAGAAGATTGACGTAATTCACCAGAAGGTAAACGGTCCCAATGGTGAACACGCCCTGCTCGTACAGCCGCCAGCCCAACCGCTAACAGAATGGTTGCCACGCCAATCACAACGATCATCCGCAGGGAAGACTGCTTCCAGAAGCCCATCATGCGGAACATGAGCTTATACAAGCCAAGTAATACAAAGTCGACTGCCCCAGCCGAACGGATATCCTCTGTACCCGCCAAACGTTCTTCCAAGAAGCCAAACAGGTCAGCGGATGACTCGCGAAAGGCTTTTTGATAAGGAATGGCAATTCCCCGCACCCGGTTGAGCGCCAGGGTCGTGACAATCACAAAGATGGAAAATATCAATCCCAGGTTGACATTCTCGATAAAGATGGCGATCAGGATCCCGATCAAAAGGATCATATTCCCGATCACGCGGATCACAAATTGGGAGAAGAAATTAGAGAGTTCCGCCACATCCCCGTCAATCCGCTCGATGAGTTCCCCAGAGCTGATGTTGTTGTGAAAGCTCATATCCAGGTTGAGACAGTGCCGGGCAAGCTCAGCGCGCAGTTCATTGGTCGCCGTCCAGGCAACAAATTCTCCGGTATAGGCAGCCCCCACCCCCAATACCTGCTGCAGCAAGGCGACCACAATGAACAGGATGGCCGCATTCACCAATAAAGAAGAATCGCCGCCAGATTTTACGGTATCAATAAAGTATCGAATGATTTGGGGGTTAATCACTCTCAAACCGATCCCGGAGAACAGCAGAACACCCAGCAAAATAAATCATATTTTGCCTGCGGGTTTTGAGGGCTGCTCAACCGTTTGGCAGGCAGCAAGCAACAAAACCGCAACCAATCCC
>JARROY010000438.1:0-3632 GCA_037383445.1 Anaerolineales bacterium
GCCAGGATGACATCCAATCCAAAGCGCGGCATCTGCAGGATTAGGGACTGGGGCACTGAGATCGGTTTGAGGTAAGAGGAAGCATACGCCCAGGAAACCACCATTTTCTTGCGACGCAGATCACGGCCTTTTTTCTCGATGATGGTCATAATATCCGCCAGACACTGGTGCGGGTGATAGATCTCGCACTGCATATTGAGTACCGGTACGCGGGAGGCTTCCGCCACCAGGTTCAGGTAACGGTTGCCGATTCCCCAGTCCACATGGCGGATAGCGATACCGTCAAAATATCGGCCGAAAATCTCGCCCATTTCTTTTTCAGTGTCTCCATGAGAAATCTGGGTGGTGCGTGATTCAATAAATGCTGCGTGACCGCCCAACTGCGCCATACCAGCCTCAAACGAGCCGCGGGTGCGCGTGCTGGAAAAGAAGAACAGCATCGCCAGCACTTTGTCGCGCAGGTAAGCATGTTCTTCGCCCAGGGCGCGCTTGCGCTTCAAGTCCCAGGCGACATCTAAAATAGTTTCAACTTCTTCTTTGCTAAAATCCAGGTCGCCGATTAAGTCTCGGCCTCGTAAATCAGTTTGCATGATTAACTCCTTTTTCTTTGTTAGATAGTGACTAGTTGTTAGTGACTTGTTGGTTAATTCAATTACTTTTGTAAGTAGCGAATCAGACCGTTAATTAATTTTTTGATTTCGGTTGCCATATCATAAGCCTTTTGCTTGTCGGAATCGGTAATATAGTTGCGATCCAAAGCCAAATATAATTGAGATTGAACTTCACTGGCAGAACGTCGTGCTATTTTCAGAAATCGGATAAATTCAGGATTTGAACCCGCATCAAACCCTTCAGCAATATTGTGCATCACTGAGCCTGTAGCGCGTTGTATCTGATTCCGCAGTTCAAAATCCTTTAAAAAAGGTGCTTCCGCTGTATAGCCATAGATCAGATTAGCTAACTTTCTCGCTTTCTGCCAGGATCTTAAATCTTCAAAATTCTTGATCTGAGCCATTTCAACCAACCAACAAGCCAACTAAAAACTAGCCAACTAATTTATTCCATCTTTCCCATCACCAGAGCGATCAGCGCCATGCGCATCACAACGCCGTTGAAGGCTTCCTGCCAATAGCGAGACCATTTGGTGATATCCACATCAGCAGGGATCTCATCCATGCGCGGCAGTGAGTGGAGCAAAATCGCATCCGATTTGGCTTTATTGAACAGCAGATCGCGGGTGATCTTGTAGTTAGCAGGGGTTAGACCGACATCGCCTTCTCGCTCATCGCGAGACTTAGTGTAATCTGGCTGAACCACGGGCTCGACCAGAATTACGTCTGCGTCGGCAATCGCTTCTTCAACATGACCTGCCTCTTTATAATCCAGGCTGTAATTCTTGAGGTCTTCCTTCATCTCCTCGGTTAAAGACATAACTGGCGGGGAAACAAATGTGATTGGGCAGTCAAATTGGCTTAGGCCATAAGCCAGCGAATGCATCGTGCGCATGCGCATATCACCAACGGCCAGCCATTTCAGACCGTCCAGGCGGCCTTTTTCGCGCATTACGGTGTAAAAGTCGGTCAGAATCTGGGTCGGGTGTTCTCCCCAACCGTCACCGCCGTTAATTACCGGGATGCTGGCCCACTTGGCCGCTTCATGCGGGGCACCCTGCTGGAAGTGACGCATGACGATCACATCGCCATAAAACTCCAGCATCTTGACGGTATCCTTGATCGATTCCTGGTAAAAGTCTCCTGCCCGGGTCATTTTGGCGTCTGCAAAGCCAGTTACCTGACCACCCAGACGGATCATCGCCGCTTCATGTGCCAGGCGGGTGCGGGTGCTAGGCTGGTAAAAGGCCGTCACCAGTGTTTTTTCCCTTAACATGTCTGTATTCCGGCGGTTGCGAGCGATGGGCTCCAGTTTCTCCGCTACTTCGAATACTCGGAAAAACTCATTTCGTTCAAAATCTTTCAGTGAGAGAATATCTCGTCCAGCAAAACTACGCATTTTGTACCTCCTAAAATTTGTTGATAGTATGATTTTTAACCGTGAACAAAGCGCGGCTTTCCCGCGCCAATCACCAACTCAGCCTACCCGGCGCACCACATGGAAACGGAAATATCCGGGCAGATAATAACTGTGCGAATAATCGACCACCTTCCCATCAGAGGAGAACAGGGTGGCTTCAAAGCACAGAATAACATCACCGCGCTGAATACCCAGCGAACGGGCAATCTTGACTGGTGCGGCAACTGCACTCAATTCAGTGCGGGAAGTGGTCAATTTCAGGTCTGGACTTTTCATCAGTAAATCCAGCACCGACCCTTGAAAATACTGGCGGGCATCTTCCAAACTTAACATTCCGGCCGGTACAACATCGATAAGATAGGCCACAGGGTCCGCTTGAGTAAGGATGCTTTCCAACACCTCGAGACCCGTATCCATCACCTGAGAAGGGGGAATGACAAAGGTGCCAACACCCTGCCTCCGGTGGATCACTCCCTGGGTTTCAAAGAGACGCATCGCCTCACGTAAGGTTGCCCGCGAAACTCCCATCTGTTTAGCCAGTTTGGGCTCTGAGGGCAGCCGTCCCCCGGGTTCCGTTTCTGAGATCAATTGTCTTAACCGTTCGTGCAGATGTTGAGACAATGTTTTTCCATGATTTTCCATAAATTCTTCTCTACTTTTCGAATTCAATTTCCACTCAATTCATCTTCCAATTAAAGCTGCCAGGGGTCTCCCCAGGTTGCCAGTTGAGCTTGATATAGTGGATCCTGGTAGCGCTCTAAATCAAATGCAGCAGCATACGGCGGCAGGTTGTCTCCCACAATGTGGGCGGCAACCAATTCCCCTAGCCCGGCAGCCGCCATAATGCCAAAGCCAGACATTGCTCCAATCAGGTACGCCCCTGGAACCGGAAGTGGACAAGCCAGTGGACGGTTCTCTTCAGTCTTAGTGTAATAGCCGCTGTCCAGGTATGGTTTGGGCATCCGGGTCAGGTACTGCTCGAGACCGGGAATCATCTTGCATAATCCGCGCAGTGCAACTTCCGGGTACATCGGGTCCGACGGTGCGGGCAATTCTGGTTCAACAGGCTGGGTGTGGGTATCCCACAGCATCAGAATCGTTTCCGCCTCACCAACCCCTTCAGGACGGACATGGGCACCAGAAGGCAGTTGTTCCAAAAGCCAACTGGTTTCTGCCTCCTGAGATAGCCACTCACGCTCCTCGTCATTCCAGGGTAAATTTTGTGGATCCACATCGATCAGCAGCGGGGCATCTCGACCGACCACTTGCTCTGAGTCTCGGATGGATGCTTTCATGTGCAGTTCATTGAAAACCGGGATGGAAACACCCAACATCTCGCCGACCTCATCCAGCAGCGGGCCCGCTGCATTAACAAAAACATCTGTTTCTATTTCCATCCCACTCGCCAGATAAATTCTTCCTACCTTACCCTCAGTGGTATCGATCCCTATCACGCGATCCTGAACCAACTGTGCGCCATCGGCTTTAGCCTGCTCGAGCAGCAGCATACCGGACTGCTGGGCACTCAACCAGCCAGCCCTGCGCACATGCAGTACACCCACTACCTCAGGTGACAGGTAGGGAACATGAGTCTTGATTAG
>JARROY010000439.1:0-3123 GCA_037383445.1 Anaerolineales bacterium
TTGGACTGGATGGCCAATTTTTCAGCGGCCAACTTGGTGGCCCCATACAGGTTGACCGGGTTTACCGCTTTGTCGGTGGAGAGGGAGAGGACTTTTTTAACGCCCTCATCCAGGGCAGCCTCGATCACATTGCTGGTCCCCATAATATTGGTCTTGATGGCCTCTTTGGGGTTATATTCGCAGGCCGGCACCTGCTTGAGGGCGGCCGCATGCACCACAATATCCACCGACTGCATCGCCCGGCGCAAGCGTTCAGCATCCCGCACATCACCAATAAAATAACGCATGTTGGTTTGGTTGTATCCGGCCATGCGCATTTCGTGCTGCTTAAGTTCATCCCGGCTGAAGACGATCAACCGCTCAGGCGAATATCGCGCCTGCATCACCGAGATAAATTTCTTTCCAAAAGACCCGGTTCCGCCGGTAACCAATACAGATTTATTTGACCAATCCATAATATTCTCCATCTGTTTCTTCCCTCTCAATAACGAGGGAGTGGATTTTTATCTTTGTTAAGCGCCTTCTCTTCGAGCCCCCGGCTAAGCCAGAGGAGCATCTTTCAAAGTAATTAAATCTTTCCAATCACGCAGTTCGGCAGTCAAATATCGAAACATGCTGCCGTATTTTTCCATTCCTGATGGGGAGAGCACGTCGGCAATCCCAGTTTCGGCCATCATCTCGCGGATTCCACGCAAATGCCAGGGAGATGGAAAAGGGTAATTAAAAAAGAATCGGTAGGCATAATGCCAGGCGCGAGTATGCTGGTCTTCATCCAACGAAAAGCTGGATGGTGATTCAAGGACCGACCCGATCATCTCAAAATATTCATCCCAGGATTCAGGGTCCAGGGTAAAGCCTTTACCGCGGTAATGGGTATTGCCAGAGACAATTACCGGGAGTTTGCTCATCGCCATTTCCATCCCAACCGTCGTAGTGTAGGTCAGCCCCAGATCGGCTACTGCCACCAGATCGTAAGTATTGATCGGGTCTTTGGCCGAAATGATGAAAAAGTGATCCGGGATATCGAAATCCACTCGGTCATATTGTCGGAAAAAACCTGTCGGCCAAGGGTCAGGCTGTCACCGATCACGTTAGCCGCCATCAATACGACCGGACGATCATCCAGGCCAACCTTCTGCTTAACGGCCTGAATGCCTTCTGCCGGTATCTCCTGCCATTGGCGAGAAAACTGCTTCCACAAGCTGGCATTACGCCGGGAGGCAAATAACTGCTCTAATTTTTCACGCTCATTTTGGGTAAAAGGCTGGTCCTGATACTGCTCCCACATCTCGCGTGTATCCTGGAACATGACCGGCTTATCCTGCGCAATCCATATCCGGTCGCGCTGCTCGCCAAATTCGTAGGATACCACCGGAATTCCCAGGTACTTGGCGACTTCAAATAACGCGCCAAATTCAAGGATGAGACCGTTCGGCACCACCACCACGTCTGGGCGATCCTCTTCCAGCAGTTTCAGGAAAATGCCTGCCGCTTCATGGTTGCGCTGGATCCTCAAACGATACAATGGGTCGTTTCGGTTTACTTGTTCAACTTGGCGAGTGTACTGGTAATCTCGTTCCGACAGGGCTTCGACAGCGTGGAGCAATTTCGGGGGTAGTTCCTTGGCAGGCATCCCAAACAGGGATACCACCTTCAACCTGGATGCCAAAGGCTGCAGAATGTTATTAAAGGCGCGCTCTTGAATGGCATTTTGATGGCGCGATTCTTTTTTGTACCAATCTTGGAAAGGTAAATAAGTCAATGTCACGTCATGGCCTATCCCCGAAAAAGCCAATCCGAGGCCAGCCGCATACCGGATCCAAAGGTAAATCATCGAAAAGACGAACACCTTTTTCCCGGTGGATTTGGCTGGTGAAGGAGTATCGGCTGTCCACTCAGCAATGTGTTTTCGCAGGCTCTCCATGCGCCGGTTTTGGCGCATCTGATGGCGTCTGAAGAACTGCCATTCTAGATTGGCAGCAAAGGGAACCCGCTCCCAAACCTGCTTTACACTGCGCTTCAAACTGCCCATCAGACTTGCTCCTCAATCTCCCAATTCAACCGCGGGCGGATCGTACCTAACCGGACTTCAGCCCACTGCTTCCCCGGGGCACCCATTGGGTCAATCGCAAAAGTCAGGGCATGTTCATCCTGGAAGTAACGCTTTACCCGGTACGAACTGGCATTGATCCCCAAAACATACTGGCCGTCATTAAAGAAATCTGCCGGAATCTGGCATCTGCTGATATAGCGTCCAGGCTGGCGGGTGGCGTACTGCTGGTAGGTTTCCCCAGAATCCGTATCAAACGAGGTAAATACCAAATCACCCCGGATCGTGAGCAGATAAATCCCGACACGCAGCCCTTGGATAGGGGCATCTAATTCGTACTCCATTTCAACTGTAAGCGGTTCGATCGAGCGTACTTGGTCTATTACCTGACCCCGCGGATCGATTACCCGCAGAGCAATCGGCCGGAATGGGGCTGCCGACTTGGGAATCTCATCCCGGCTCCATTTCCGCTCGCTGGATTGAGAATAGCCGGAGGACATATAGAATTCAACTGCTTCTTGGGTCGGGGCACGGTAGACCATCTTGCCGCGCTCCAAAACAATCGCTTCATCTGTCAGGCGCAGCACGGCCGACATATTATGGCTGACAAACAACACCGTACGGCCTTCACTGGCCACGTCACTCATCTTGCCGAGGCACTTGCGCTGAAAATCAGCATCACCGACGGCTAACACCTCGTCTACCACCAGGATCTCCGGTTCTAGATGGGCCGCCACCGAAAAAGCCAGCCTCAAATACATCCCCGAGGAATAACGCTTAACTGGGGTATCGATGAACTTCTCCACACCAGAGATATCCACAATCTCATCAAATTTTTTCGAAATCTCGCGCAGCTTCATCCCCAATATAGCCCCATTGAGGAAAATATTCTCACGTCCGGTCAGTTCCTGGTTGAATCCCGTTCCGACTTCCAATAGAGATCCGACCCGGCCGGTGATCATCGCATAGCCTTCGGTTGGCTCGGTGATCTGAGAGAGTACTTTGAGGAGCGTGCTTTTGCCAGCGCCGTTACGGCCGATCACACCTAACACCTGTCCACGCTGGACCTCAAA
>JARROY010000440.1:0-2369 GCA_037383445.1 Anaerolineales bacterium
GATACGAGACAGGTGATGAAGACCAACGCATCCCTTTGTCAGTGATCAACCTGGATGGCGGGCAGGAGGCCCAGGTGTTGCTCGATGGAATTGAGGCAGCGGGGGGTGTCCGGGTCGACCTGGTCGAAGAAAATGAGGGCAATCTACAGCTCCAAAAAGGAGACATCGGGCGGCTGCTGACCATCCCAGCAAATTTTACGCAATGGATTGCTGAAGGAAAAACTGTCACCCTCAAACTCACCAGCCACCCAGATGCAGATCCGGAACAGGTAGAGGCTGTGCGCCTTGTCATCGAGGGGGTGGCACAAGATATGTCCCTGCAGAAACAGGTCGTTGCCAGCTTGCGGCAGATGGGGGATATGCAAGCCAATGCACCTGAGGAATACCAGGAGGCTTTCAGCCTGGAGAAAATTATGGCACAGGCACAGAGCCAGTTTGAGCATGAGAGTGACTGGACACTGGTTACCGTTGAGCAGACCCTTCCGGGACAGGATAGCGAAAAAGAAGAGTTCCCCAGTACTGCCGAGGTCGCCGTTCCTGGGTTTGCAGTCTTGTTCATTTTCCTGACCGCTCAAACCACAGCCCGTTCCATTTACGACGAGAAAAAAATCGGTTCCTTCCGGCGGCTCTTGGCTGCGCCAATCAGTAAGTTTTCACTATTGGCTGGCAAAATCATCCCCAACTTTATTACCGCGCTGATCCAATCGATTATCATCTTCGCTTTTGGCGCATACGGCTTGAAATTGATCGGATTTACCCCGCTTTCGTTGGGTAATGATCCGGTGGCATTAGGACTTGCGATTTTGCTGATTGCCCTATGCTCCAGTGCATTGGGAATAGTGATCGCCTCCTTCGCACGCACCGAAAGCCAGATCGGCGGCTTAAGCACCCTGATCTTGTGGGGGTTCGGAACATTAGGTGGATCGATCATCCCGTTTTTCATCCTTGAAAGCATGCTTGGGCCAATCCCAAAGGTATTACCCCACTATTGGGCGAACCGTGTCCTGGACAACATCATGGTTCGCGGGATGATGCTGGGGGATGTCTCGCTTGAACTTATTGTGCTGTTAGGCTTTTCGTTGGTATTCTTCCTCGTTGGTCTATGGCGCTTCGATTTTGATTAAGGAGGAGGTCTGATATGAAAACTATTCGACTGGCATTATCCGTAGCCTGGAAGGAGATCCAAGTGCTGATGCGCGATCGCGGCGCTTTGGGAATGCTATTACTCTTTCCCATTCTCCTATCCAGTGTGCAGGGCGGGGCTAATTTGATGGCCAACCAAGAAGGCGAAACGACATCGATTCTGCTGCACGTTGGGCTAGTAAATGAAGATTCAGGGACTTTCGGCAGTGAAGTGAGCAAGGCGCTGAAAAGCATCGATGTGTTGGATGTAAACACTTTTGAGACAGAAGCAGACGCTGAGCAGCAGGTCGTCAAAGGCGAGATGGCTGCCGCGATTGTTATCCCGGCGGATTTCTCGGACAAGATTGATGAATATACGCCCACGGCTATTCAGGTGATTGTCGATCCGGCCCAACCGGAAAGCGTCAGCATCATCACCGGGATCATGAACCAGGTGGTAGCTGAAGTGACGATCTGGGGCGAAGTTCAACATGGTGTCCGGTCGGTTTTGAACAATTCCGGCTTGCTGGAAATTGCTACCCCAGAACAAATGGCGGCTATCAGCGCCCAGAATCTTGGGGTCATCATGACCCGCTTGAATGAGTTGCGGCGAGATCCTGCCATCGAGGTGGTGAGTGAAAACCTGGCCGGAGAGACTGCCGAAGGCGGGATTATGGGGTTTGTCTCTTACGTCTATGCGGCGTATATTGTTTTGTTCATCTTTTTTGTAGTGGGTTCGTGTGCCGAGTCGATCCAAGATGAACGCGAGCTAGGCACCATGCGCCGCCTGGTTGCGGCACCGCTGCCACGCAGTGCAATCATTGGTGGAAAAATGCTCGGCTTTATGGTCATCCCTTGCATGCAAGCCATCCTGATCTTTGCTGTTGGCAACCTCTTCTTCGATATCAAACTCGGCCAGTCTCCAGAAGGGCTGGTCGTGCTGACCTTGGTAACCGCTGCGGTTTCCACCTCCATGGGACTGCTGCTGGCCACCTTGGTCAAATCGAAGAAGCAGGCGGGCGACATGGGCACTCTACTCGGTTTCGTACTGGGCTTTGCCGGTGGCGCCATTCCCATCGCTCCACTGCTGATGGCCAGGAACGAAGGTGCCATGGGAATTATTTCGAGGATCGTGCCGCATACCAATGCGATTGAAGCGTATTACCAATTGATCTCAGAAAATGCTTCCCTGGTGGATATCTTGCCAGAGATTGGCATATTGCTTGTGATGATGGTCATATTCCTGA
>JARROY010000441.1:0-2360 GCA_037383445.1 Anaerolineales bacterium
CACCCAACCAATACCCCGGGACTAGCAGCAGCACCCAAAAGGGAGCCGTCGCGCCGGCTGATGGTTCTCCCGGAGAATAAACCCACCCATGGCCGGCTGCCAGGCTGCGAGCATAAGTTTGGTGAATCCAGCCATCATCAAGCGGAAAACCGACCGTCCCTCTTTGAATTGAGACTGCCACCCACACCAGTAACGAAAGGATCGTCACCAGGCTCACGACCCAAAAATGTTTTCTCTGGCCTCGGCTCATCTTCAATCCCCCTCCCAACCAAAGATCAGCACATCCTCAACACGTACAATCAGGGTCAAACTGCCAACATCTTGAGGATTTTCGTAAAGTTCGTCCAGGCCTTCTGGATGGTTGGGTTCAACCAACACCCAATCAGCACCATAATCCTTAGCGGCTTCAAGCATGCGCTGCGGATCGCCATCCGGGATTGCAATTGCAGCCCGCCCGGTTACAACGGTAAAACCTGGGGGGCTAGCGGCCATGACAAGCTCGAACCTGCTCGCTCCCAACCCATCCAAGACCACATCTACAGCTTTATACCGGGTCTCTGTCTGGTTCCAGGCTAAACCAGAGTCTCCTTCAAACCCTGCCACCGTTGAAAAATACTGGAACACGCTGAAACCGATCACAAATAATATCGTTACTCCGATATAAAACGGCCTGATTCTCTCATCTTTCCAATTTTTAAAACGCTTCAGCGATGTTTGGGTCAGCACGTCTATTCCCACAGGGGCTAAGGCCATCATCAGCGGTACAAGGGCGGCTCCTGAATGAAAATAGCTTCCCCGCATCCCGGAGAACGGAAAAACCACGGTCATAATCCCAAACAACACCGCCCAACCAATAAAACCTAATTTCACCAATTTATTTTTTCGCAGATGCCACAACCCTAAAATCGACAAAATTCCGGGCAGCAGCACACCCATAGAGATGATTGTGGTTTGCAGATTGACCCAAACCGCTTCCCCGCGGGCGGCCAGCAGTTTCCCGAGACCTGCGTCCCACCACCGGCTGGGAGTAAGGATAGAAGCAGGGTAAGAGAACAGTTCGTCGTAGCTTAAAACCCACATTGTCCGGCTCCCTCCGGGTGGGAACAATCCACCGAATTCGCCAATATTGCGGTAAAACCAGGGGAACATGACCAGCAGATATCCAAGCACCACAATCAGACCTTCTCTCAAATACCGCCCGCTGATTGCAGATCCCAATACATTCTTGAAATTCAATTCTCCATTCTCTTCAGCCAGGTCAAAAAGGACAGCCAGTCCATCCACACCTAACCAGAGCAATCCATCTGCTCTTGCCATGTGCATTAACCCAGCCAGCAACCCAAACACCAGGGCTCTCCCTTTTTTCAGCCGGGCATACAGCAGGAAAAACAATCCTCCCAGCAGCATCACAACGCTGAACGAATCGGTGGTCGTCATATAAGGGAGATAAAACCCGCAAAAGATCACCAAAAAACCCGCCAGCCAGCCGAATCCCTTACGCCCCGAGAGATTGAATGCCAAACTGGCAGTGACCGGGGCAATACACGCTGTCAGGAGCACAAATGAATACTGCGCCGCCTTAAACATGGGGAAGACACCGGAGAATAACTTTATCCCCACCGCTGCCAGCAGTGATGTTAATGGCATCCAATAGGTAAATGCCGGGTGAGGCAAGCTGGTTGGATCATCCAGATAATTCCAGATAAACATCTCGTTCCAACCGTGTCCCGAGGCGATCTGCTGCCCCCCGTAATAATAGTAATAGGCATCCATGTACCCCGGATTGGTCTGCAAAAAAGTAGCCCCAGCCGCGGCCAGCAGACCGACCAAGAATAAGACAAACAATCCCCAACGCGGCATATTCGATACCCTCCTAAAGCCTTCGCAGTGCCTCAATGTGGCTGACTTTCAATTTGACTGCGTTCAACGCCCAATACCGTACCCAATACAGCAGGATCAGCGCTACCACAGGGGTGAAGAAAAACATCCCAGGTGCCGGAACAGACGTCAATGACCCATCCTGCACCGACCAGGCTAACCCCCATCCGGCAGCAAATATCAAGACCATCACCACTGCTGCCAGCCTTTCCCCATTTACCTTCCAGCGCTGCACCCAGGTTGAAAACACCAACACGAATGGGATAATCAGCAAAATATGGTCTGACAGCGATACTGGCAAGCCAATCAGACTGCTGATGACAATCGTAAAAGCAGCGGTCCATAAGAACCAGCGCACATTCTTTCCAAAAGACTGCCACCATTCCACCAGCAGCCATAAACCCAGCCCAATAGCAAACATTGCCATCACTTTGGAACCACTGTTTGGCAGCCATGTCCACAGCACTGCCCCTGGTGAGGAA
>JARROY010000442.1:0-2359 GCA_037383445.1 Anaerolineales bacterium
AAGCAGCATAAAGCCAATCGCTGCCCAGAAATTCCCTGTTAGGGCAAATCCGGCTATGCTAACGACCATAACGGCATAAAGACCTTGTAGAATCCCGGCCAAGCGGAGCGGGTCGCTGGTATCTGATCCCCGGCTGGCAACCTGGTTGGCGGCAATCACCAATATGCTGCCGGCAATATTTAAGACAGCAAACCATTCCACTGGTCCCATGGATACGCCAAATACATCTGGAAATGTGTAGTTTGCCAGCAAATGCGGTTCAGTCAGGCGATCCCATCCTTCGCTATATAAACCGACGAATAAGGCAATCAGTGAAAACCATACCAATGTTGTGCGGTTACGGATGGTGTTAAAACCAGCGCGCATGGTGCTGAAAAATTGCCCAAAGGTTTCGCGTTCTTCTTTTGGGGTGGGTTTAAATCCGGTCTCGGGCATAAAGAAGATCAGGAGGATTGCCACCATGATTTTCAACCCTCCGCCGATAAAATAAGGTAGTTGGAGTGAGACGTTTGCAATGGGGACCGCCAAGACAATTCCAACCAAACTGCCAATATAATATAACTGCTGATCTCTCATGAACAGCTTTCCAGCTCTTTCCACCCCGACTTCATCGGTGATCCAGGCCGAGCGCGCCCCGCTGATGAAAGTCCAACCGAATCCCCAGACCACCTGGGCGAGCATGACGACTGCTACCACCGGCAGAGACCCCTCAAGCATAAAGCCAAGTCCCATCAAAAAGGTCCCGATAATCACGGATAAGCGACGGCTGTACAGGTCTGCCACCACCCCTGTAGGAATCTCGAACAGAAACACGGAGGTTTCTAAGATTGTTCCCAGCAATACCAGTTGCAGCACATCCAGCCCAACCACATTAACCCGGTAGATGGCACTCATCGTAAAGGTGACCTTGCCTACCACGCCGTCGAAGAATGCCATGAACAAGTATACCCAGCTGGCATTCATTTTTCTTATCACAATTTTATTTCTTTGCATGGCAGGCTCGCATTAAAGGATAAACCATGCTGGTAAAAGCCAGCATGGTTTATCTTGAAAATCACTTGGGTTGCCAGGTTTGGCGTTGATTGGATTAATCGTCTTCCTCATCTGATGGGAAGAACTGGTCGCCGAGGCGGCGCAGAGAATCTTCCCAGATGTCGTCTAATTGGCTGAAAGTGCGTTCTTGGAATTCTTCCCGCAAACGGTGCATGAACTCTCCAATGCGCAGCTCAGGGTATTTTCCGTCCAATTCGATGACCTTGTCGTCCACTTTTTCAATCAGGTTTTCTGCCAGACCTTCCAGGTCGCTGAGATCAAAATTAATTCTGAGCATGTGGCTGACGCGCTCCATCACATTCATCCAGGCGAGATAATCGCTTTCGATATGGATGGTTTTATTGACGTCATCCAGCCCGCCAAACTGGTAGATCGGACAAAATGCATACAGCCCAACCACCTCAATACCCTGCTCCCCAGCACGTTTATTGATGTAGGAGCCGATGCTGGAGGGACCCTGATAGTTGGAGGGCTCTACCTCCAGTACGTCGAGTTCGTTTCTCAGGTGAGCCAAACTGATGATACCGTGCACAAGGCGGTCCCGGTCGTAGGGAACCTGGGCATAAACCCCGCCAAACTGCACAATCCGTCGTACGTTCAGCTCTTTGGCCGCTGAAAGGAAGGCGCGCGTGTAGCGTTCCGCGTCCATATGCGGCTCATCACCGATGAAGTAGACCACCCCTTTCCCATTTACTTCGGCATAATAAAATTCATTGGTATGCGTTTGCAGGGATTCGGAGAGGCCATCATTATGCCGCACGATCGGGCGCAGGAACTGCTGTGCACCAGGTAGTTGAAAAATGTAGTAATTGTCCGGGGTAAGTTCTCCTATTTTGCGAGCGCTGGTATGTTCTGCCATGAAGCGCGGCAGACCAGACGAGACTGCACCACCGTCGGCCCATTGGCGCCATCCGGCCAGCATGTAGACTTCTTTTGCTTTTGGTTTTTCCCAGAAATTGTATAGTTCAGACATGATTTTACCTTTGGTTAGTCGTTTAGATGAATTGCATCCTTGCCACTTGGCTGTTTCGAAAATTGTTCGCTGAACTGCTTAGCGGATAAATTGACGCAATGTTCTAATATCTTGATGATTTCTGAGGACGAAATCTTATCCGGACTATTTTTATCATACAAGAAGATTTTTGAAGATGCAACTCTTGCTCCTCAACGAGTGGCTTACATTTTTGTTTGGGAGGTTGTTGTTTCGTTAAAAATTAGCTAAAAATGACGAATATGCTTTTTTTGACTAAGAAGGGAAGAACAATGGTTCCCTTTTATTGGTTAGAAAATCGAATTGATTTTGGGC
>JARROY010000443.1:0-2888 GCA_037383445.1 Anaerolineales bacterium
GGTATATCTACGGCATGTCGAAAGATGAACACCGCAACTTGATGCCAACTTATTTGATTCAATGGGAAGCCATCCGGCTGGCAAAGGAAAAAGGCTGCACGGTCTATGACCTGTGGGGCGCACCGGACGAATTTACTCCCAACGATTCAATGTGGGGTGTCTACCGCTTCAAGAAAGGACTCGGTGGTCAGGTAGTTCGCACCATAGGCGCCTGGGATTTGCCGCTGCGTCCGTGGGTATTTAAATTGTATAGCCAGGTTTGGCCGCGGGTAATGGGCATTTTGCGTGCACGCGGACGTGCCCAGACCCGGCAGGCTCTGGAAGGAGATAATTAACATGATCGAACTGCCGCGGATAAAAATAGCGCACCTGCCGACCCCGGTTGAAGAACTGCCGCATCTCTCGGCGTATCTCGGCGGGCCGCGCCTGCTGGTAAAGCGTGATGACCAAACCGGTCTGGCTTTTGGGGGCAATAAAACCCGGAAATTAGAATTCCTGGCGGCGGAAGCGATCTCGCATGGCGCCCAAACCCTGATTACGACCGGGGCAATTCAGTCTAACCACTGCCGCCAGACCGCCGCGGTGGCTAGAAGAATCGGGTTGGAGCGGCAATGTGCTCAACCAGACCTATCTGGAAGCAGAGCAGGCTGGCCGGAGACCTTTTCTGGTCCCGTATGGCGGCTCCAGTCCGGTTGGGGCGGCGGCGTATGCCTATGCAGTAAGGGAATTGATGGAGCAGGATGTTCATGCGGACTGGATCGTGTTTGCGACCTCTTCTGGCGGCACGCAGGCCGGGTTGGCGGCCGGTAAGGCGCTGTTTGGGTTCGGTGGACAAATTTTAGGGATCAGCGTGGATGAAGAAGCGGATGCGTTTAGAACTGCGGTCACTAAATTAGCAAAAGATATTACTATTTTATTAGAAAATGCAAAAGATATTACAAAAGAAGATATCCTGGTCAACGATGACTATCTCGGCGGTGGGTACGCCGTGATGGGCAAACCAGAACGTGAAGCCATTCACCTGTTTGCCCGCCATGAAGGCTTGCTGGTTGACCCGGTATATACCGGGCGCGCCGCCGCTGGATTGATCGACTTGATCCGCCAGGGATTTTTCTCGCTAAAGGAAACCGTCTTGTTCTGGCATACTGGCGGCCAACCGGCTTTATTTGCAGACAAATACCTTAGGATGCTGATCGAATAGTTCCATTTTCAATTGGAGAAATTTAAGCGATCATGATGCTCTAATGCTGCCAGTATTTGGGTACAGAGATGTCCTCCAGCACCGCGGCTACATTTCCCTCTAAGAGCGTATCGGCGAACGGCAGCGGTTCTCCGCGCTGTTCCGGTGGTAAGGATTGGTAAGCGGCATGGATTTGCGCTTCAGGTGCTGCCAGGATGGCGTTTGCCCTTCCCCGACCCGATTTTTTTGCGTCTTCTAAAGCCATGCGCTGCAAGAGTTGGTGAGGATGCAGTTCGCTGTTGGCGATCATCATATGGTGGAGGGTCAGGTCGTTGATCTGAATGTTGAAAACCCGGTAGATGCGCACCGGGGGTGTATCGGCAGCATAGATATTTGCCGTCGGGGCTGGTTGGTCCTCCACGATGATTTTAAGCGGTTTCACAGTATATTGTTCTGGTCGGAGTAGAATCCCCAGAGCATCTTCAAACTCTTCCTCCAGCTCCCTGGACGGATCGGATTCTAGGTCAGAGCCTTCTTCCATGCTTAAATTGTGAAGACAGTATTCCCGCACCTGTTCCCAATAATCCGGCTGGATGAAAACCCGGAAATCCTGCTCTGAGCGGGACCGTTGGCTGTCAAAATTAAAATGACCCACCAGTGAAAGAAAACTGTTGAGGTCTAAGATGCGCACGGCTCCCCCAAATGGCTGGACTTTGACCACCACCTGGCCCTGGTCCTCTCCGGGAAACCAGGTGGCTTTATGTTCCAGCGCCAACATCGGGGTTCCATGCTCGGGATGGGGGAAAATAATCCGGGCGAGGGTGGCTACACTGACCCTCAGGCTTAGTTCTGGAGTTGAGCCGACACCAATGGGCTGGTCGTTCACAAACGTCATACCCCGTTCACGGCGTAGGCAATGGCATCTTCAATTTTCATCGTTTGGCCTTGGGCCCAAAGTGCTTCGTAGTTGTCCTCGAGAGCAGACTGCATTCGCTCTTGGGCTCGGATAATTTCCACCCGGTCTGCTGGCCACCAAGCGCCATCAATGGTTTTTAGCAGGCTCTCTGCGGCACTCAGCAGGGGAGCGGCCCATTCATATTGGCTTTGTTCAACAGCCAGACCAGCCAAACCTGCCAGGCACTCAGCAATCCCGCGATGGTTGCCCAGTTTCAAAAAATCGTCCAAGCTTTCCAGGAAAAGCGACCGTGACTCTGCATAGTTGCCTTTGTGCAGGGCGATATAGCCAAAAGTGTGAACCAGGCGGGCTTGATCGCCTTTTGCATCGGCTTGCTGAAACAATTCTTCTGTCCGGCGGTAATATTCCTCGGCTTTTTCATACTCGCCCTGGGTCCTGGCAACTTCTCCGTAGTTGTTCAACAGAAATGCCATCCCCCAAATGTCACCGGATTGCTGCATGTAGGGCAGGGCCATATCCAACCATTTGATCGCTTGGTTAGGATTGTCCAACCCCAGTGACACATTCGCAAGATGAACCAAAACGGTGCCTTTCATGAAGGTGTTGTTTTGTTCGTCATATAGTTCAACCGCGTCCACCAGGTGAGGGTAAGCCTCCCTATCTCGTCCCAGGTTAACTAAGGTGGTCCCGTAGCCCAGCTTAGCCATGGATAAGCCCTCGTCAAAACCTAAGCGTACGCAAAGTTCCACTGCTTCCTTGCCCATCTTTGCAGCAAGGATCAAATCACCTGAC
>JARROY010000444.1:0-5992 GCA_037383445.1 Anaerolineales bacterium
GGTGTTCGGATTCAAAAATACCCGACCAGCAGGCAGCCGCTGAGATGTCTTTATCTCTGCTTACCGAGACCTTGGCGGGTTCTCACCTTGTGCATGATGTAGGCTACTTAGAAGGCGGATTGACCAATTCTTTAGAAATGATTGTGATGGCCGATGAAATCATCCATTGGGTCAAACGATTTATGCAGGGGGTTGTCGTAGATGAAGAAACCCTTGCTGTCGATCAAATCGACCAGGTCGGGTTAGATGACGATTTCCTAGCCCTTGACCATACCAATGCACATTTCCGAGAGGACTGGTATCCTTCATTACTGAACCGTAAAAACTACCAGGATTGGCGGGCTGCGGGAGAGTTATCCTTCAGGCAGCGCGCCAAAGAGCGGATCGAGAAAATCCTCGCCGAACACGAACCTGAGCCATTACCTGAAGATATGGCAAAAAAGATCCAAGAGTTGATTGAGTCAGTGATTAAGTAGTCCGGTGTACCTTTCTTTGATAAAGCTGTTATGCATTCAATATCGGAAGAGGAGGAATTTCCCTTTACATATATTGACCTAAGAGTCTTTTCAACCTATGAAACCAAATAAATCATATATATAAAAGAGGAGGAAGACATGTATACTAATCGCGATATGGGGATCAATCACATCAAAGCCCGCAAAGACCACCGATGTTATGGCATGGGGTTGGGCATCATCATTTTAGATGATGTTTACCCAGGATTCCCCGGAGACGTGCGCAATGCCAGCGCTTTTCCCTTCCCCATTCAATACGAGATTGTAGAAGGGGTGGATATCTGGGCATTGGTGCATGGAGAAGATAAAGAAGCCCTTTTAGAACCCATAAAAAAGGCAGCTCAAAAATTGGAGCGAATGGGATGCCGCGCGATTGCGGCGGAATGTGGATACTTCGCTTATTTCCAAAAAGATATTGCCGGGTTTGTAAATGTGCCAGTATTCATGTCCAGCTTGCTTCAAGTACCGCTTGCACAGCAGCTGATCGGCCCTGATAAAGTCGTTGGTATTCTTGTCGCTCGAGAAAAACAATTACGCCCTAGACACTTAGAAGCCGTAGGAATCCGCTTGGGGAGCAATTATGTCATCACTGGTGCGGAAGACGATGGCCGCTGCCCGGAATTTGAGAACTTATGGTACGCACCTGTTCGACCGGAGATTCCCGAAGCCTATTACGACAAAGCCGAAAAGGACTTCGTGCAGGTTGCAGTTGATTTTTATCAGGCGCATCCCAATATGGGCGCCATGATGTTGGAATGCACTGGAATGCAACCTTTTGCCCGGGCGATTCAGCGCGAAATTGATATCCCAATCTTCACCTGGGGAACACTCCTGGACTATGCGTACTCTGTAGCGGTTCACCGGGATTATTATGGGCATGTTTAGGTGATGAGCTTAATGAGGGTCCGTTAGTCTTAAACCAGATTGAAATATTAAAAACCGAAGTACTTCACGTACCATTCTGCCTCGTTAGACCGGAGCAGGATATATCTACCTGACCATTAACCCGGATAAAGTTAACCTCGTCTACACCAGACTTGATACTGTAAAGACGATTTATCCATCCAGTTGATAAACGGCATAGTCATTTTGGCACGGATTTCCCCAGGCAATGTGCATCTCACGGGCTGTCAGATCAATCACCAGTGCATTAATCGTTTTCTCGTTGGTAACTGCATTATCCCCCGCAATATGCTTGCAAATCGAATTTGGATAGTTCACATGGTCAGATAGAATATCTTGAAGGGATTGGATCGAATGCTGCCTGGTTCTATTTAGCAATCGCTGCGCTCGATAATAACGCACCCTGGAACCTATCAAACCATCCGAGGAATCTTCGACCTCTTTCATCTGGGAAGACAGATAATGGTTGGTATGGACAGACACCCCATCTTCGCTGGAGAGTAAGGCAAATCGATTTGCAGAACTTTCCACATTATAAATTTCCCCACTCTCATGCACGATTAGATGATTGTAACCCGCTGCTCTATCAGCCACAATCGTACATCTGATGGCTTCTTCAGGCGTTTTTGCTGCCAGCACTGCTCGCGAGACTACCAGGCGTGGACTCCCAATCCTGGAGTCGTTTGGATAAACCGAATCGATGAGCTGTGCAATCCCACAAGCATTGAACCCAACATTGGGGAGTAAACCGCCGTAGGTCATCGCTAGATATGGGGGTTCATCTTTCGGTTTCGCCTGGATGACATAGACATCATCTTCATCAATCGATAACCATTCTTCACTATGGGCTGCAAGGACATTCCTGCTGACAGTTCGCTCATCAGATACACCTATGCTGGTGCAATGCGTGAGATGCAAAGTTCGCCCCTTCTGCAATTCCCTGGATTTCTTCAACATACTGTGGATAACGTTCTTGTGCAAACGGTAAATATTTAAGCGCCTGGGATTGGGCAGCTGCCCAGGTCAATTTAACCTCCGTGAAAGCATTCTCTAAAACTATACGGGCATTGCGAATGCTGTGCTGAACATTTTCCCGGCAGCTTTCACCGATCTGCTGTCCCATCTCACGGTGAGTTCCGGAAACCTGCACCAATGGTGGAGGCGAATCATGCACAATCGTTGCAAAAGTATGATTAGCTCCGGCCATAGCTGTGTCTCCATTAAAACAGCATTATCTTCCCACTAAAGAAATTCAGCAAAAAATCACCTTGTAGGTTATATCATCAGCGACTTGCTTGCTTTGCTTGTTCCAATGCTGGCAGCAACAAGCTATAAATCGCCCGGTGGATCGGGGTAGGCACCCCCAATTCCTTGGCTAGACGAACAATTCTTCCATTGAAAGCCTCCAATTCAAATACGTTCCCAGCAGCAACATCCCGCTGCATGGAAGAAGTAGCCGTATATTCAAAATTGTTGGCCACAGTCCACATACTCTCAACCACGTCCGAAGCCAGATTAATATCCTGTTTCCTCGCCAATGATTCCACTTCCCGCATTGCATCCAAAAAAAGCTGACTGGTTTCTTTGCTTTTCAGAAGTTCCCCCATCGTAGCACGCGCTAAAGCTGAGATACCTCCAAAAGAGGCAATAAATAAAAATTTGGTCCACATCGAGACAAAGATATTCGCAGAATGAACGGCCTCTGCTCCCATTTTTCCCCAAGCAGAAACCAGCTTCTCAACCCGGTCAGATTTTTTGCAGGATAGTTCACCAACCACTACCCTTTGGAGCTTACTGGGCTGGTTGATCACCCCTGGCTCTTCAATAAAAGAAACCACACTACATAACCCACCGACCACCGACTCTGGTCCCAATGCTTCAATCAGTACTTCATGGGCATCTACTCCGTTTAGCAGTGGAACCACAGTGGCCCCACTGTCTATCAAGGGGATCATCTGCTGTGCAGCATCCGCTAATTGATAATGTTTTACTGCCACAATAACATATTCCACCGGACCGATCTCCTTAGGATCATCCGTGGCTGCCACGTTCAAAAGATCCATTGACGCTCTTTACTTTCAATCCATTTGCTTGCATAGCCGCCAAATGCTCACCCCTAGCAATAAAATGGACTTCATTCCCGCCATGAGCTAACAGACCGCCAAAATACCCGCCGACACCCCCGGTGCCAAAAACAGCAATTCTCATTTAGTTCCCTTTTACAAAGCCGCTTTGATAATTCCCCCATCGAACATCAAAGCATGACCGTGGATAAATGATGCTGCCGGAGAAGCCAGCCAGGCCACCGTTTGACCAAATTCTTTTATCGTTCCCATGCGTTTCAGTGGGATAGTCGATGCAATCGCCGCAGCTTCTTCCTCCACACTTTTTCCACTACGCTTTGCCCGATCGTTCATTAACTGCTCTACACGATCTGTCCATGTCCAAGCAGGGTTAATCGAGTTCACCCGGATGCCCTTCGGTCCAAGCTCATTGGCCATTGTTTTCATTAAACCAATCACGCCTAATCGTAAAGAATTGGCTAAGATCAGATTGTCTAGCGGTTGTTTGACTAAATACGATTGGGTTGTAACAATGCTTCCCGAACCCTGCTTCAGCATATGCGGTACAACTGCGTAACACAAACGAACAGCACTCATCAAGGTAAGATTACATGCGCCTTCCCAATCTTCAGGGGTCAGGTCCAGGAAACCACCGGGTCTAGGTCCTCCAGCATTGATGATCAAAATATCAATCTGACCGAATTTCTCCAGCGTGGCATCTACCAGCCGATCAATATCTTCCTGCTTGGTTACATCGGCTTTTTGAGTCAGCACCTCTGCACCTGTCTCGTTTTTAATTTCTTGGGCAGCAACCTCCAACGTCTCGCTGCGAGCGCACATGGCCACCTTCGCTCCTTCGAGTGCAAATTCAAAGGCAGCGGCTTTACCCAGCCCCTTTGAAGCAGCGGTCACCAAAACGACTTTATCTTTTAACTGCAAATCCATTATTTACTCCTTATCTATATTCAACTTTATGAAACAAGATCTGTAAGGTCTTTTTCACGCAGCATCCTGCGGCGCCAGACGTTCAACATCGGAACTATGTATGGCAGCAATCTGAGAGAATAATAAGGCGGTAAGATCGGAACACCAATTAAATCTCCAAAGGATATCAGAACGAAGAGATGTTCCATGTCTGCACGTTCACGGCGATACATCTTGACCGCATCGTACAGCATCATGCCGTACATCACATCCAAAAACGTATTCCAATATTGACGAATTTTGTTTTTTAACTTTGACATTTCATTGTTCCTGGGCTAAACTGTGAAACAACTACAGGAGGTGAGTATGAATCTTGGGCAATATGTTGTGATCGGGCTCAGCATATTTTTAGGCCTCTGGTATGTCGTTGGTTCTTCTACCAACCGCAAACGTGGTTTAGAAACCTTCCGCTGGCTTCGCGACGGGTTGGAAACTGCTGGAAAAGTGACCGAAGCCCGTTGGATCGGATCCTCCGGCTCTGGTGCACGGCTGACAGTTGGCAAAGCAAACCGCCCATTCCAGAGGATCGAAGTTGTTTTTCTGTTAGACAGCCGCGAATTATTGCCGCTCTGGTTAGTAAACCTTCTACGTGGTAAACAAGATGAAATGATACTCAAAGCTAACCTTCGTTCTTTGCCAACAAGTGAGATTGAAGTTGGACATTCCGACTCTAAAGAAATAAAATTCTTAATATCCAATAAACAACCATCCACCTTTCAAACTGCATCCGCTGCAGCAGGATTCGAGATCCTGTATAAGGGAAAAGCCGGCGACGAGCATATTGCTCGACTCCAATCATTTATTCAACAATACCCGGTTTCCATCAAACGCATCTCGCTAAAAAAACAAATGCCGCATCTTGTCCTTCGTGCAGATTTACCTCCATTGCGAGAGAAAAACCTGGAAGAATTTTTTAAAGATCTGAGCACCTGGCTTTCTGTGCTGATTAACACTGATTGATTCTCCGCCATTCTCTTTTTGAGTATTCTGTATAGGCCTGATCTTCACCGCCAACTCAAGTGCCCAATTGGTTTCATTATGGTAGACCACATACCAAGCATCACCTGTAGCAACCCATTTTTTGTTGGCGTGTTCATGCATCGCTACGACTTCCGGACGTCCAACCCCAGAAGCAAGGTTCCAATCGGGAGAAAGTCTGAGTGAAAAAAGCAATGATTTTCCAATCAGCAAATTATCCGCATATATGTCATGGGTGATCAGGTCGTTAATTATCCTTCACCTCCAATTATTCTTCTGCTGATTCTTCCAGCAGAACCGGCTCAATCGGTGCATCCTGTGACAACAGGGCTAGAGTGGCTAGCAATATCCTGCGCTGCTGCTCTGTATCATGCGGACGTCCTAGTATCATACCTCGAAGCAGCTTTGTAAAGGTAGCGCGAGGTGGTGCTGTCAGACGGGTAACACCCCCTCTCCAAGTTGTTAGCGTTGATGCAACCCCTTTCATCTCTAACGCCCTTGCCGCCAGTCCCACGGACTGGGAGCAAATCGGTCAGGCTGGGATAAGTA
>JARROY010000445.1:0-2331 GCA_037383445.1 Anaerolineales bacterium
ACTGGATGTTCTTGCGGAGCATAAAATCGATTCAACTAGGTGTCAGGGAGTCTTCTTATAGGCAACGTAAATATCTGCCTCCCGGATTTGACCATCGACGATGTAATGATGGGTAAAGTATAAATTCCCGCCGGCATCCAAGGTGGGTTCACCTGCAAATTGGGAGACGATCAACTCCGGTTCTCCCCAACCATTCTCAGTCCACAGCGAACGAAAGATGGCCGGAGAGCCCTGGTAGGTGCGGGTAAACCATAACTCACTCTTGTCTGGAGAGATGTATGGCCACCCATCATCTCCGCTGGTATTGACAGCGCTGACATTCTCAGGTGCTTTCCATTCCCGGTTGACCAAATGGATCACCCAGATATCCATTCCCCCCAACCCACCGGGGCGAAAGGAATGGTAGTACATCTGTTGGCCGTCCGAGGTAATATGCATCTCGCCGACTTGATAGGCGACATTGATCGGTTCTCCGGCATTTTGCCAGTTGCGCCATTCTCCATCCTGATAGGTGGCCGTCCAGATATCGATCTCCCGGGCGTTGCCTTCCCGGACCGAGCAGAACCAGATTGTCTGGCCTTGCACGAAGATACAGCCATCCATCGCCAGCTTGTCTGTATCCTGGAGGATAATTCTTTCTGGGATGCCCCACTGTCCATCCTCCCAATGGCTGACATATATTCCAGTGGCACCGTCCACGATTTGTCTTTCTGCCGGGACATCCGCATCGGGTGTGAAAAAGTAATAGAGTGTGTTTCCCTCGGGGGTGATGAAGGGGGAGTCTTCCAATCCGGCAGTGGTCGGCGCACCCGGTAATGGAATAGGCTGCTGCCAGTTATCCGAGTGGAGAATGGGTGGGGCGAGATCCATTTCTGGTGTCATTTTTACAGCATCGGGAGGAATGGCTTGCGAAATGGAGATCAGCGGGACTGCGGGCTGTGGGGGCTGACAGCCTGCAAGGTGAAACAAAATACCAATCAATATTCCCGCAAAATATTTATTTTTTGAAATCATCTGTGCACCCCTTAGTTTACTGTTGAGCATGGGTTTAAATTGGGTTCGGTCCAGGTTCCACAGTTTAATTTTTTAAAATTCTACATCAAAAACGAAGTGGAAGTGCATTAACCAAAAATAATTCCGATGCATGATTCGAATTTATAAAAGTTTTTTCTTCGGCAGCGATCTTCCTCCGATCAATTATCCTAATCAGATTGACCATTAAGGAAACTAATCATCTTTTTAGGTTTAAACTGCTTGTCTTTGTGAATTCCCTCATATAATAAAGTAATAAACGTGGAGGAATTCATCATGCAGCGGTTCATTGAGGAGTATGGCGGGACTTTTTATGATCTCTTGGTGATTGGCGGCGGGATCTCAGGTGCATGTATTGCCTATGAAGCAGCCTCGCGCGGCTTGAGTGTAGCTCTGGTTGAGAAAGCAGATTTTGGCGGTGCCACATCCGCTGCCACATCGAAGATGATCCACGGGGGATTGCGATATTTGGCAAATAAGGAATTTGGTTTGGTAAGGGAATCTCTGAAAGAGCGCAGGATTCTGACCAACATCGCCCCGAATTTTGTCCAACCAACCCCTTTCATTACCGCTTTCTATAAAAACGGCACACCAGGCTGGCTGGTGAGACTCGGGATGGTGCTTTATGATCTGCTATCCTTTGATAAAGGCTGGCTTTGGGACAAAAGCAAGAAAATGCCGATGCATAAATCTCTCCATCGTGAGCAATTATTGGCCTTAGTTCCGGATGCTAACCAGCAGGGACTGCGTGATTTGAATTTCCTCTACAGCGATTGCCTGAGCCATTTCTCGGAGCGTTTTACCCTGGCCTTTTTGCGATCGGCGGTTAAGTATGGGGCGCAGATTGCAAATTATACCCAGATGGAAGAATTTATCATCGAGGGTCGGGCCGATGGGCATAAAAAAGTTTTAGGCGCGGTGGTGAGAGATTTGATACACAACCAGCGCCATTCCATCCGGGCAAAAATGACAATTAGTTGTACGGGACCCTGGTCAGATTTGGTAATCAATAAAATTTTGGGTACAGATAACGGGAAGCACTTAAGGCGGTCCGAGGGAATCCATGTGATCACCAAGAAACTGTTGGATAGGTACGTTTTTTGTATGTCCTGCGCTGAAGGGGACCGAATCCTGATCATTCCCTATCGAGACCATACCTTAATTGGCCTGACAGATAAAGAGTATACCGGCCATCCCGACGATTGGCATGTCACAAAAGACGCGATCCAGGAACTGCTTAATATTGTCAACCGGTATTACGGAAACGGGAAAACGATCCGATTTCAAGATATTAAATAC
>JARROY010000446.1:0-2327 GCA_037383445.1 Anaerolineales bacterium
GCCTGTTCTAGTCGCGGCGAGCCAAATTCCTGAAGGACCTGCCGCAAAACTGGTGGCCTGCCTGCAGGGCGAGACCGGCCAGCAAGCCCTCAGAGAAATTTATCCTAGAAAATGAACGCACCTCAAACTTGCAGTGATAAAGACCGATTAGAAAATTACCTGCGCCGCTGTTCGGAATTAAATTACTATCACCTGGGCGACCTGGATGATTTCTTCTGGTCAGACACCCGCTGGTATATCTCGCAAACAGATCACGCCATCGATGCCGTTGTCCTGCTGTATACCGCCGGAGACCCGATCGTATTGCTGGCAATAGTAAACGATAACCAGCCGCGACTCAGCCAACTGCTGGAAAATCTGATCCCTAGCTTGCCAGACCAGGTGTACGCCCATCTCAGTCCCGGCTTAGAGGTCCTTTTTGAAACCACCTACTCCTTTGAGCACCACGGTGAACACTATAAAATGACCCTCTCCGAGCCGGGTGCATTAGAGCAAATCGATACCTCTAAAGTGATTTCCCTGAAAGAAGCCGACCTGCCCCGCCTGGAGGCTTTGTATGCAGCGTCCTATCCTGGCAACTGGTTCAATCCGCGCATGCTGAAAACCGGTCAATATGTTGGGATCGAGGATCAAAACAGGGTCTTGCTGTGTGCGGCCGGGATCCACGTGTACTCACCAGACTATCGGGTGGCCGCCCTCGGGAATATCACCACCCTGCCGGATTACCGCGGGCGCGGACTGGCAACCTCTGCCACCGCCGGCCTGTGCAAACTCCTTCTGAAATCCGTGGACTTGATCGGTCTCAACGTCCGCACGGACAATCCCTCAGCAATCCATGCCTACCAGAAAACAGGGTTCTCCATTTCGGGGATGTATAACGAATGGATGCTCAGGCGTAAATAATTCCCATCCATTCTATATGTCACTTTCAATTTAAGCCAACATATTAAGAAAAAACGAGAGGGGAAATATATGCAAATATTCTCGAATTTTTCCGGTGGTCGAGTAGGCTGTCTTTTTGCCGTATCGAGACCACACCCATAAAAGTTATTATCGGTGGTCTCGATACACCCCGAAAAATTCACTCGGGGCACTCGACCACCGGGGGGTTCATTTTAATTAGATCCTCATTTTCCCTATAGAAATCATCAAAGCTGTTAAAACTGCTACCTTCTCCAAATCCCAAACATCTGATACACTATCTGTTGCCATTATCCCTGAAAATGTCAGGCTGGCTCCGACTAAGTGGTCGGAGTTTTTTTGTGAGAATGCATATTCTCAAAATTAAAGGTAACTAGAATGAAAGTAACACGGAACAACTTAAGAAATATTGCGATCATCGCCCATGTTGACCACGGCAAGACCACTCTGGTAGACGGCATGCTGCGTCAAGCCAGCGTCTTCCGGGAGAATCAGAAGGTAGCTGAACGGGTGCTGGACTCGAACGACTTGGAGCGCGAGCGCGGCATCACCATTCTGGCGAAGAACACCGCCATTCATATTACCCACCCCGAGACCAAAGAACAGGTCAAGATCAATATTGTCGATACCCCTGGGCATGCCGATTTTGGCGGCGAGGTGGAACGCGTCCTGAATATGGTGGACGGCGTACTGCTGCTGGTCGAGGCAGCGGAGGGACCGCGCCCGCAGACCCGCTTTGTGCTTAAAAAAGCCCTGGAAATGGGACACCGCGCTATCGTGGTGATCAACAAGGTAGACCGGCGGGATGCCAACACCACCCGTGTGCTGAACGAGACCTTTGACCTGTTCATTGAACTGGGTGCCACCGACGAGCAGGCTGATTTTCCGGTCGTCTATGCAGTAGCTACTGATCACCGTGCCGGGATGACCCCAGAACTCGGGCCGGACCTCAAACCGCTCTTCGAAACCATCCTCAAACATATCCCCGCCCCAGTCGTCGACTTGGAAGCCCCCTTGCAGATGCTGGTCACGACGCTGGATTACAACAGCTACCGCGGGCTGACAGCTATCGGGCGGATTTTTGCCGGCGAAATGGTTGTCGACCAGCCGGTGACCCGCATTTCTCTCAAGGGTGAATATCTGCCGGAAACCATCCGCTACCTGTACGAACAGGAAGGGCTGGAAAGGAAGGAGATCAGCAAAGCCCAGGCCGGGGATATTGTGGCTGTGGCCGGCCTGGAAGGAATTGAAATCGGTGAAACCCTAGCCGACCCGGACAACCCGATCCCACTGCCCTCCATCCGGGTGGAAGAACCCACCGTCAGGATGGCATTTGGCGTGAACACCTCCCCCTTTACCGGGCGAGAAGGACGCTGGGGGACTTCCCGCAAGCTGCGGGAGCGATT
>JARROY010000447.1:0-2311 GCA_037383445.1 Anaerolineales bacterium
GCCTAGTGAAGAACATATCTTTGGAATAACAGCGGGCGGCTATGATGTGTTTTATGGTGTTGTCTGGGGAACCCGTACAGCTTTTCGCACGGGTATTGTAATTGCCCTTTTTACGACTTTGATAGGATTAATTGTTGGCTCGATCGCAGGATTCTTTGGGGGTTGGGTGGATGAAGTTTTAATGAGAGTAACAGAGGTTTTCCAGGCATTTCCATTCCTGCTGATTGCCATTATCCTGACATCAGTTTTGAATTACGTTTATGAGCGCGGAGATGGTGGGATTATGATCATGTTGACGCAAGTGTTAGCATTGGTTACATTCGGCCATAACTATTTTGAACCAATCATTACCACTCAATTGTCATTTCTTTTTGGTGTAATCTCAATTACGATGTTTGGCTGGATGGAAGTCGCCAGAGTTATCCGCGGGAATATTCTGGCAGTAAAGAGTGCTGAATATGCTTTAGCTGCTCGAACCATTGGTGCCAAAAATTCTCGTATCCTGTTCCGACATTTGGTACCAAATGCTGTCTTTCCATTATTTGTCATGGCTCCCATGAACATTGGAACCTATGTGTTGACTTTTGCTACCCTAAGTTTTCTTGGCCTTGGAGTGGGTGAAGGGTATGCTGACTGGGGGCAAATGCTCAGCCTTGCGCGTAGCTGGATGTTGTCCCTTGACGAGATGCCTTATATTGCCCTTTATCCAGGTGCGGCAATTGTGCTCTTTGTTTTAGCTTGGAATCTGGTAGGGGACGCCTTGCGAGACATCCTTGATCCGCGCTTGAAGGGATCCAACTAGGATACTTTTTCTACCCCCAACATATCCCAAACGGCGTTATTGAGACGGATCCACCGTTGGCGGTTGGTTTCTTCATCAAGCAGTCGGTTGCAGGTAAAGGTCACCACAAGCCGGTGATGGAGGTCTCCCCAAGCCATGCAGCTCCGGTTGCCCATATGACCAAAGGTCTGCTGGGTGCTGCGCGCTCCAAAAGAAGATTCGCCTTCTTTCTCACTGGTCGGTCGGCCCCCAAGGTGGAATCCATAGCCCCACAGGGTTTCCCTTTGGGAAAACTCGTCGATGCCGCGGAAACCGAGTGAGGTGGCCTGCTCGACGGTTTCAGGTTTGATGTATTGGCGGCCGGTATAGCTGCCGTAATTGACCAGCATCTGGTAGAAGATGGCCATCTCGCGGGCGGTGCTGTGCAGCGATGCCGCCGGGACGAGCGCTTCGCGGATTGGACGCAGATTGAAAAGCCACACGAGGTTGTTCTGATCTTTAGCGCCGCTGAGAATGGGTGGTGAGCGCCTCAGTTCAGCTGGTGGGATTTTGAGCCAGGAGTTTTTCATGCCAAGCGGTTGGGCAAAATTTTGCTGGAAATACTGGTCAATCGGCAAGCCGCTGACCCGGCGCACCACTTCTCCCAAAATAAAGCCGTAGGTCACGGCATGGTAGCTCATTTTGCTGCCGGGAGGGTATTCAGGCGCCAAACTGGCCACCCGGCGGGTGATCAGATTCCAGGACGGCCAGAAGGGGATGTGGTCGTAGCGGAAGACTGCCGGGATGCCGGCCTGGTGCAAGAAAACCTGGCGGATGGTGATCTCCTGCTTGCCTTTTTTGCCAAAGGCAGGCCATACTTCGGCCACACGAGTATCTAAACTGAGCTTTCCCTCCTCGATCAATTTATGCACACATACCCCGGTAAAGGCTTTGGTCACCGAAAAGCAGTAGAACGGCGTGTCTGGTTTTACTTCCTGCCCATCGAAAGTGCCCGAGGCTCGATCAAAGAGGATCTGACCATCTTTCAGTACGACCATTTGGGCGGCGGGGTGCAGGCCGTCCGCGATCATCTGGTCGAAAAGTTCCGCCAGCGGCTGCACCGCTTGAGGATCAATGCCAGCGGCTTGTGGATTGGGTCCATTGAGATAATTGATTGTATTTTCCATAACAATCAAATTATATAGCGAGATATTAAATTTCAGATGAAATTGGGGCGATATGTGCATTATTGGCAGTATAATCTGCCATTATGGAATTTGATCTTTCTGCTCTGCCGGTGACCCAGCGTAAAGTCATCCCTGAAAATTATTTGGATATCATGGGTCATATGAACGTGATGTGGTACATCCATATATTTGACCGCGGCACCCGAAAGCTTTTTGACAGTATTGGTTTTGGTGAGGAGTATGTTCGCCGCACCGGGAAAGGCAGCTTTGCCCTTGAGGCGCATATCCGCTATCTGTCAGAAGTCAAATTGGGTGATGCGGTCACAGTGCGTTCGCGGGTCTTGGCACGCTCGGCCAAGACCCT
>JARROY010000448.1:0-8441 GCA_037383445.1 Anaerolineales bacterium
CTCAACCAACCACGGTAATGGACAATTCCACAGGGGATGAGGGTCAAACCACCGAGACAGTTCCAACCTTTACCCCCACTCCTCAGGTAACGCCGACCTACAGCGGATTCCCCACGGCCATTCCGCTGCCCAACCCTCGCGTCAGCAACTTCACGACCTGCCTTAACGAATGCCTGTCAGATGGCTCTAACCACCAGACCAGCTTCCCGGCCAAGACAGAGATCATCTACTTCCGCTTTGAATTCGAGGAATTCCCCATCAGCGCGCCTTACACCCGGGTTTGGACCAGGGACGGTGTCGAATGGGTGCGCTACAATTGTTATTGGCCTGGCCCCGAAAACGGCGTGGAAGAAATCACCCTGACCGACCCCTTAGGGCTGCCCTCCGGCACCTGGAATGTGGTCATCAATATCAACGGCGTTGAAGTGCTGAACGAGACCCTTGAGATTGAAGGTTCCTGGAACCAATGGACCCCACCCGGGTATTTTAATTCCTGCTACGGCAAACGCTGATCACCGCCGCAGCACACCAGTTTAAAAGAAAGGTGGCTCTACTATGCCTTTATTTAACCCGCGCGATATTCCTCAAATTGAGTTGATCCCCGGTTACCATGTCCGGTTTGTCCACAGCGATAAGATGACCGTCGCCAACTGGCAGATCGAGCAGGATGCTGCTCTGCCGGAACACAGCCACCCGCACGAACAAATCCTCAACCTGATCAGCGGGGAATTTGATCTGTCCGTGGATGGGACTGTTTACCACCTCGCAGCGGGAGACACGTTCGTGCTCCCCAGCGGTATGCCCCACGGTGGTAAAGCAGTTACACCCTGTCATATCATTGACGTTTTCCATCCTGTGCGGGAGGATTACCGGGATAAATCCTAAGGGAAAAGATGGTTTGTGACACCCAATAGATCAAACCCCACTCTCATCCAATCCGTTTCCACCAAACAGTGGATCTTTCAGGTCAAGTCGAATATTCGAATCTCATACCCGTACAGCGACGATCCGACTACTCTGGTACAATTTTCGTAAATCACCTGTCTTAACAAACGCTGGAGAACCTGCTTCCGACATAGGAGTGGACACATGAACCAGGAATCCCAAAAAAGAGTGTTTGCCGCTGCGGCGGCGATAGGTACTGCGGCGACTGGTTGGGGTCTTTGGCATTTGTTTTCCCAGTATCAAAAAGAACGCAGTCGTTCCTATCGATATCTGGTTGAACACAGCCAGGTTCTGCAGACAGCCAAAGGACCAATAGAGGTCTCGATCAGCGGCAGCGGTCCACCCGTATTGGTCGTGCATGGAGCCGCCGGGGGCTACGACCAGGGAAAAATCAAATCTGAAGAATTTGATGGCATCACCTCTATCTCTGTCTCCCGCCCTGGGTCTTTGCGCACACCCCTGAGCACAGGCCGCTCACCGGCTGAACAAGCCGATGCCATGGCCGCGCTGCTGGATGTTTTAGAGATTGATAAAACCATCTTTATCGGAACGTCCATGGGGGGGCTGGTTGGGCTGTTCTTTGCCCTGAATCATCCCCAGCGCTGTAAAGGTCTGGTGCTGATCTCAGCCGTCAATGCCCCACTTCCCCTATATGTCTCTCCCTTAGCGATCCTTTCACCCCTGATGGCCGATGATTTCCTTCCCTGGACGGTGATGAATACAAAAAATTTACTGCGTGTGCGTCCAGACCTGCGAAAACAGCTCTCCAGCCAGCCAGAAAAACTCGAACTGATCGACCAATTGCTCCATACGGCTTACCCGACATCGATGCGTCTTTCCGGCCTGGTCAACGATGGCTTTCAAGTCGATCACTTAGAGCCCCTTCCTCTCGAAAATATCCATGTCCCCACCCTGGTGATCCACGGCACCAAGGACGAGGTGGTGCCGTTCAGTCAAGGAGTGCAGAGTGCATCCCGCATTTCGGGGGCAGATTTCATCCCCATATTTGAAGGCACCCATTACTGTGCCCTGACACATCACGAAGTAACCTTCCCGGCAATCAAAGACTTCATTGCTGAGGTCCACCAATCCACCTGAAACTGCATCCCACCTCGGATTTGGATGCCCGTTTTTAAGTCACTTCAGGAATCAGCCTAACAACGCACACAATTCTGAACCCAAGTTGTTGCTTTTAAGAGCGTAATTTCCCACACCAAAACCCTGTTCAAAACATCACAACAGCAATACAATCGAATCATGGATGATTATCCGAGTATTAGGTTTAAATATCCTTTGAGAGCCTGAGCCAGACGATTCTGCTCCCGGCTCTCTAAATATCTGAGGAGGGCCGCTATGGCGCAGAATTTACTCGCGATACAATCTCTTGCAGAAAGAATTCGTAAACTGCTGGAATTGGGGGAGATAAAAAATGCCATCCAGTTGATTCAGAACGAACACCCGGCGGATATTGCAGATTTATTGGAACAGCTGGATGAACCCCAGCGAACTCTGCTCTTCCAGGAATTAAATCTGGTGGAGGCGGGTGAGGTCTTGGATGAAATCAGCACTGAGGCCACGATTGAACTGGTTGATGCCGTCCCAGACGAATCGATTGCAGACATCTTAGAGACTCTTCCGGTAAACGATGCTGCTGAAGTGTTGACAGAAATCGAAACCAAACGTGCTGAGCAAATCCTCAACCTGATCGAACCTGAAGACGCTCAGGAGATCGGGAAGTTGCTGGCCTACCCGGATCAATCTGCTGGGCGGTTGATGACGACAGAGGTCGTCAGAATTCAAGAGGATTGGACCGTCCAAGGTACCCTCGATTACTTACGGAAGCAAGCGGAAAAATCTGATACCCTAGCCTATTTATATGTGGTCGATAGAAGCGAGCATCTTGTAGGGGTGCTTTCCCTACGTGTGCTGGTGACAGAGAACCCCGAGGTTATCGTGAGAGATGTCATGGACAAAGATGTGATTACGGTCGATGTGATGGCCGACCAGGAAGATGCTGCCCGTTTGGTGGAGCACTACGACTTCTACGCCATTCCGGTTGTGGATTCCGAATACCGGTTTGTCGGAATACTCACTCACGACGACGTAGTCGACATCCTACAGGAAGAATTTACCGAAGATATCCAGCGCATGGGTGGTTCTCAACCTTTGGAGAGTGAATACCTGGCATCTTCAGTACTAACCGTCTTCCAAAAGCGGATCACCTGGCTGCTGGTGCTCTTCCTGACATCCATGCTGACTGGCTCCGTGATGCGATATTATGAACATGATCTCCAAGTAGTTGTGGCGCTGTCTTTCTTCATCCCCCTGCTGATTGGGACCGGTGGCAACTCCGGCTCTCAAGCCACCAGTACAATTGTGCGCGCACTGGCGATGAGGGAAGTGCTGGTAAAGGACGTTTGGCGCTTACTCTGGCATGAGATGCGAGCTGGATTTCTGCTGGGGCTGGCAATGGGCGTGATCGGTTTTGGGCGTGCTCTGCTTTGGCATTCTGGGATTCCCCTAGCCCTTACCGTGGCGGCAGCCCTTTTTGCAATTGTGCTGTGGGCGAATGCCATTGGGGCTATCCTCCCACCGTTGGCCTCTAAGCTCAAAGTCGATCCAGCAGTGATTTCCGGCCCGGTGATGAGCACTTTGGTTGATGCAACCGGCTTGATTATTTATTTCACTTTGGCGCGTTGGATCATTGGGCTGTAGCAAAGCTTGCAATCAATTGAGGAGAAGAACTAACCTGCTCTGATTATCTTCCCCACGCGGATTGTTTAACAATAAAAATCTCTGAATTTCAACATCCGTAAATTCGGCATAAAAGACCACCTCAAATCCATCTTCCGCCAGGTACCCTCTTGAAAGCACCAATGCCTTTACTGCCTGATTTACTGCTCCTGCTCCTATCGCTTGAATTTCGGCTCGTTTATTTTCTCGAAAGACCCCGGCAATCGCACCAGCCACCGCAGATGTTCTTGACGTTCCAGATACTTTGATTACATCCATGTTGTGCTCCTTGCAAACAGATTGTATATACAATTTGTGGTAGAACGGAGATCGATCACATCTCCCTCTGAGTTGTATTCATTGTACAGGATTTTTAATACCGAATCAAGAACTCGATTTAAATCTCATCTAAATTTTTATTTAATCTTAATCCAAAATAGTTTTCAGGTTTTCGATCACTCTTCCGGCTGTTTTCCCGTCCCACAGTGCCGGTCGGGTGTGCGTTCTCATGGGGTTTTCTAAGATGTCCTGCACTTGGCGCACCAGCCGATCAGCGGTCGAAAGTTGATTGGTGCCCTCCAAGATCGTAATCGGTCGCTCTGTGTTGGGGCGCAGCGTGAGGCATGGAATCCCAAGGTAGGTGGTTTCTTCCTGGATACCGCCCGAGTCGGTGATTACCAACCGGGCATGCTGCACCATTGCCATAAAAGGTATATAACTGACCGGCTCCAGTAGAATGATCGACTCGTTTTGCTCCAATTGAGACCATAACCCAAAGGTTTGCAGACGCTGCCTGGTGCGCGGGTGAACGGGAAAAACAAGTTTTAGCTCCCTTGCTACCGCCTGCAAACTGTCCACCAGCGGGTGCAGAGTCTCCACCTGGTCCACGTTGGAAGGACGATGGAGCGTCACCAGACCATAGCTCCTGGATGGCAGCCCCAAATCTGTCAGGATCGGATCGGCGCTGATTTTCTCCCGCATCATTTCATAAGCATCCATCATGATGTTGCCGACCCGGGCGATCCGCTCTTCTGGGACTCCTTCCCGCCGTAAGTTCTCATCAGCATCTGGCGAAGGGGTCCATAACACATCACATAAAGCATCGGTCACAATTCGGTTGATCTCTTCAGGCATTGTCCGGTCGCCGCTGCGCAAACCAGCCTCAAGATGAGCCACGGGCAGTAGCAGTTTTTTGGCTGTGATGGTGACCGCCATGGTGGAATTCACGTCCCCCACCACCACAATATAGTCCGGAGGATCGGCCAAACAAACCTTTTCATACGCCAGCATCACACCTGCGGTTTGCTCTGCATGAGTGCCCGATCCAATATCCAGGTAAATATCCGGCTCGGGTAAATTTAGATCCGCCAAAATATCGGCGGACATATTGGCATCGTAATGCTGCCCGGTATGCACCAGCAGCGGACGCCCCCAGCCCTGCCGCAACAGTTCATGGTACAGCGGAGCCACCTTCATAAAGTTGGGGCGCGCTGCACAAATCAGATGGATAATTGGTTTCACTTTCATCCCTCTTTCGATTTCACCAATACCTCAACATTATCCCCCACCTTGGCTTGCATCGCCTTGGCAGCTGCCATTCACCTGGGCAATCAGCAAATCATTGGTGCTAGATAACAGCGCAATCAGTTCCCCCGGCGCTTTTTCTCCAAAGGTTCTCGACATTCCAGATATCCGGTAATCTCCTAACTGGACAGTGATCACTTCCAGTCCAGAGAGATTCTCCTCCGTGATGCTGACAAACAGGTTGCCAAAATGGTCTATATGCACCACTTCCCCCATCAAGGAGTTCTCCTGCCTTTGGGGTTTTACCCAGGCAATCCGAACTGGGTCGTCCACAAATTCTCCCAGATCAGAGAGATCCTTCCCAGAGGCCAGGTGGGCACCCACTGGAGAGAAAATATCCCGCCCATGAAAAACATTGCTGATCTCATCGCGCCAGAACTCAGGTCGGTTGGTGTGAACGATCTTCACCGGCCAATCCTCTTTTTCACCGCGCAGATAGAGTGGGCTGAAAACCCCATTATCGGGCCCGACAAAGAATTGCGTCCCGATTTGGGCCGCAATCGGACGCCGAGCCGTCCCTACGCCAGGGTCCACCACGACCACATGCACCGTACCTGGTGGAAAGTAAAAAACCTGCCGCGCCAGGATAAACGCTGCCTGCCGGATATTCTGCGGGGCAATCTGGTGAGAAAGATCTGCAATTTGCAGTCCCGGAGCTATCCCCCAGATCACGCCTTTCATCACACCCACATTGCCGTCCTCCGTGCCGAAATCTGTGGTGAGTGTCAATACATTCATTTGTTTCTCTCCAAATAGAATCAATTGCTGGAAGCTATTAATTTAACCCCAATCATACCAGTAAATATAGAATTAGCCTCAGCATCCATCATCTATTGATCCTCGCCCTGCCCCCCAAATATCAAGTCTTAGATCACTTTCACCATATACAGGCCACCCATAGCAAACCCCCTCCTGTCGTAATATTCACGCGTCCCAACTGCCCCCGTTAATTGAGAGCCGTTACCAGACAGTAATCTTTCAAGAGATTGCTTCCTGGATCAGACGCATGACCTCATTAGGATGGCGAGTTGAAAAGGAAAGATCACGCACAAGTCCGGCACTCTTCTTGAATCTGATCACAACCCTCGGGTATTCCAAAAAATTAAATGACGCCCGATAGCGCTTGTGTATCATCATGAATTGAATCCCCGCTCCACCATACCTCATCAACAAGGGAAGCTCATCCAGATCGCATTCTTCGATGTTTTCCATTCCGACCGTCCAGTGAAATACCCCAAAAGTCAGCCTCAATTGATCCTTAGTTAGATGGATAATCAGGGTTAGGTAATTTATCGAGTAAAAAAGAAATAAAACAAAAAAACAGAAGAAAACAATGGCTAGAGTATCCAAATCCACAGAAAATGCACGCCAGATCAGTAACAGGAGAAATAAGATCGTGAGCCCTATAAAGAGAGCCCTTGTCCTGTTTGAAGACACAATCTCCTCGTAAATAAGACCTTCTTTCATAATCTCACTATTTTACACAAACTTAAATTTAACCTCTGCTATGCTCAAGGCGCGGATCAAATCTTCTTCACCATATATAGGTCACCCATTTCAAACCCCCTCCCGGCGTAATATTCACGCGTCCCAACTGCAGAAATGACCGCCAGTTTATCAAACCCTTTCTGCTTGGCAATTATCTCTGCCTCCTGGAGCAAATTCGTTCCCAGCCCAATATGCTGGGCGGCACCCTCTTTACTGTCACCGACTTCAAGTGACTGGCCATAAACATGCACTTCGCGGATCAAAGCCGCCCCATTCAGGTCTTCCAGCCCGGTGTAGGGGGAAGCAGGGCCGGGCAAAGATAACCGCAAAAAGCCGGCCAAACGGTCTTCAGGGGTATCGTAGGAAAGAAAATGCTCCTCCGCCTCTCCCGTCTGGTAGACAAGGTCATTGAGAGTAAGAGTCTCTTCCTCCACTAAACGGCCGCGCACCTCCCGGCAGCGCACACACTGGCAAAACTTTCCGCGGCGTTTCAACTCGCGGTGTACATCCATACGCAGACTGGTGCGCATATTGCCGGCCACCACATTGGTAGAGGGAATATCCCGGATCACCCGGTTCACGCGGCAGTAGCGCGGCACGGTTGGTTTGATATCCACCAGCAAATCGATCAATTCCTCAGTGGTGTAGGGTTGGTACAAGCCTTGCTGCCAATACTGGTACAGTTCGGCATTTTCCAGCAGCTGGTTGGGATATATTTTGATCTCGTCCGGGCAGTATCCCTGCCACATCTTGGCAAAATCCAGCCTGTCGCTGTGCGGGGTGGCACCATACAAATTCGGCATCCAATGCAAAACGATCTTAAAACCCGCTGCCCGCAGCAAAGCAACTGCCTGGCGGGTTGCCTGAATATCATGGCCCCGCTGATTGATCTCCAAAATGCGGTCATCGAAGCTTTGGGCGCCCATCTGTACCTTTGTGACCCCCAAATGGCGCAGCCAGGCCAGCTCTTCAGGATTAATATGATCCGGCCGGGTCTCGATCACCAAGCCGACATTCCGATGATCGGCTGACTGATTGTAAGCCTGGGCTGCTGCTAAATCCAACCCGTCCATCGGCATGCGTTCATAATATTCTTCCGGTGCGTGTTTGGCACCAGACCCGTTCATGGCATCAAAGAGCCGGTGGACAAACCATTCCTGGTAATCTTTGCGGTAAGAGCTCCATGTCCCACCCAAGATCAGCAGTTCAATCTTATCCGTGGGATGGCCCACGGCATTCAACGCCTCAATTCGAGCCGTTACTTGCTCGTATGGATCAAATTGATGATGCAGGGCGCGCATGGCGCCGGGTTCATCTGGCAGGTAGCTTTTAGGCATGCGGACATCGGTTGGGCAGAAGACACACTTCCCAGGGCAAGGGTAAGGTTTGGTCAGTACGGTAACCACCGTCACGCCAGATTGTGTGCGCGTCGGCTTCATGCGGATTTTAGCAAGCAAAGCCTGGTCTTCCTCGATCTCGCCCGATTCGACCATTTCCCGATAGACTGCCACAAGCATCTGCTTCCCAATATACCCGCCCCCCTCCGCGGTGATCGGGTGATTACGGATAGCATCAAAGACTTTCACACCCTGTTGAATTTCGTTTAGGGCAGCCCGGGCAAGTTCGAGCTTTTCGGGAGTATGCCGCTTAAGCTCGTTCCAATTTTCAAGTTGATTTTTCAAAGAGTCCAT
>JARROY010000449.1:0-2288 GCA_037383445.1 Anaerolineales bacterium
CGAACTTTTTTCGGAACGGATATCCCTGCCAATCTCGGGATCAAATTTAACCCGCTGATTGATGCCGGGGAGTATTGGCGTCTGATCGCCCCAGTGCTGCTGCACGGGAGTGTGCTCCATATCGGGTTTAATATGTATGCTTTGTATATCTTAGGGCGAGAGTTGGAGCGTTTCTATGGGCACATCCGCTTCCTGCTGCTGTATCTGGTCGGGGGTTTTTCCGGGGGGGTGTTTTCTTACCTGCTGACAGCTGCACCTTCATTGGGTGCCTCCACGGCGGTCTTTGGCCTGCTGGCGGCATACGGCATTTTAGGATACCGCAACCAGCGTATCTTTGGCCCCCAGTCGCAGCGCATTGTGCGCAATGTGATCCAGGTAGCGGCGATCAACTTCCTGTTCGGGCTCAGCCCGGGGATCGATAATTGGGGGCATCTGGGTGGGGCAATTGGCGGTCTGCTGGTGGCCTGGTTTGGCGGACCGGAGTTCCGTTTTGCCGGCCAGATGATCGAGCTGCACCTGGAAGACAAGACCAGCCTCAGCCAGTTCATGGCGATCTTTTTCACCGTGTTGGCGCTTTTTGCTGCCTTGGCGCTGTTCCTCGGCGGGGCGTCCTAACCGGCCAGCCAATCGTTTTCCATTATTCAAAAGACCAAAAAGAGAGCTCGTCGAAAACGACGGTAAAGTTCTGGGTCTGTTCGGACGTGACCGTCAGACCGAAGGTGCCGGAGCGGTAGTCGTTGTGCTCCAGCCCGGCCACCGTCTTCCCATTGATGTTGAACGAGAGCACTTTTCCCTGTGCCCAGACCCCAATCCGGTTGATCTGGTTGGGACCGGCCAGCAGATCGTCGCTGCTGGCCCAGGCCACGATCATCTGGCTGGAGGTTCCATTAAACACCCAGGCCGAGTACTGCCCGTCGCAGGATATTTCGAAGCGGTATCCCTTGGAGGGGTCTGGGGAGCGGAAGACCAGCCCGAAGCGGTCTTTTCCACCGCACACGGACGGAGTCTTGGCCAGCACTTCCAGATAGAAGTTGCTCAATACCGGCCATGAGACCGTCCAGGTAGGCCCGGAGCCGGGGCTGAACACGGTGTAAAACATCTTTCCATCAAGGATTTTTGCCTGAGAATGGCTGGTGCTGAATTCGCTCCAGTTTTCACCGCTGTCAAAGGGTTCCGTCCAATCGGGGTCTCCCAGGCGCAGGGCTGGGTCTCCCGGCTGGCGGGTGGGGGCGCTGGGCGGTGTGGGGGTGGCCGTATCGAAGATTGGTAGAGTCGGTATCGGGGTAAGCGGTGTCGGGGACGCCTCAGGGGTGGGGGTGATGGTTGGGGTCAGGGTCTGTGCTTGCAGCACGGCGGGCTGGCCAGCGGCGACTGTCAGTGTGGCGGCGCGTTGATCTACCTGGAGGGTTTGTGCGCGCTGAGTCTCCACTGCTTCGGCGACCAGGGATTCCAGCAAGATTTCTTTGGTCGGGACGACCTGGGCAGGTTCAGCAGCGCACCCAGCGGCCAGCATACTTGTCAATAAGACGGCTGCCACCACCCAAAAAGCAGGGGCGCACAATCGTACGCCCCTGCTGCGGAGTATATTTAGGTTTCGTTTAAGGGAGGGCTGTCCAATATGCCGCATCGTCAAAATAGATTGTCACATTGTTGTGATTGTCCACTCCCATATTGATCCCGATGCGGCCTTTGCCAACATAAGTATCATCCGAAACCTGTTTGACCAGCGCCCCGTTCATATACAGGGTGATCTTCTGGCCGCGGTGCATCACGCCGAGCCGGTTGGTCTTGCCCGGGCCGGAGAAAATCTCATCACTGCTGGTCCAATTGACCAGGTTGATCGTATCGGTGCCGTCATAGATGAACAGGCGGTAGTTCCCGTCGCACGAGATCTGATAGTTGATTCCCTGATCGGTCTCACCCAGAGGGGTGCCGAAGATGATCCCGCCGCGGTCTTTGCCTTGGCAGTTATCTGGCATCTTGACACTGATCTCGAAGTAGAAATCTTCCAGTTCGATACTGGAGAACGACCAGATGGTCCACGAGATGGCATCGAAGATGGTGAACTGCAGGGTGCCGTCCTTGACTTCCACTTTTGAATCGCTGGCGGAATAGGTATAGAATGCGCCTTTAGAGTTGAAGCCGTAAGCGGCATCCGGGTTGCCGAGGTTGAGCTCATCAATCCCCATCGGAAGGGTTGGTTCCGGTGTAGGGGTGAGGGTCTCGAAGGACCATCACCGTGTGGTCGCGTACGGCACCGTAGACGAGTTGAACGCGTCGGTGGGGTT
>JARROY010000450.1:0-2276 GCA_037383445.1 Anaerolineales bacterium
CAAATCCGGATAAGAAGGAATTGGTTTATATCACTGCAGTTTTTCGGCAATCCCAGAAGATAGAATGGAAAATATACAACTCAATATAACTAAATACCCCTGCAGTAGGGGTATTTTTGTCTGGTAAAAAAACTGAGAATCTCTGAGAACAAGAACATAGTATTCACCTATGGAATAGGTTGCGCATTCCATTCGCAGGTAAGATACAAGAACTGCCCAAGATCACTCTCCGGAGGTTGTGTCTACGAATAGCATCGCCTTTATATTGGGTAACGTGATATGCCCCTCAGTTGAATTCCAGGAAGGGGATTGAATGATTCTGGCATCAGGAGCGGATTTGGGTTTATTGAATCTCCGAGATGAACTCCAGCATCATCTCGGCAACCTGTTGATGCTGCTCGGTTAAGCTGATTGAGGCAACCACATCCCCCTTTTGGGGGCCATAATCACCAAATTGAGCATGGTTGGCACCTTCAATGGACACAAATTCAGTATTTGCCGGCAATAAGTGTTTTTTATCGTTAAAATTATCGGTATTTGGTATGCCATTCGTGGTGCCAAAAATAGAAATGACGGGGATGGCGTTATCGGATAGGTCAGCACTATCGGGGGGATACGAATCCCACAATGCCAGCGCATTGATCCTTGTGGGATGGTTCTCCGCGAAGATGGCGGCAGAGGCACCCCCCAGTGAATGCCCGGCAAGGATCCAGGTGGAGATGTTCGGATATGCATCAATGACGCTGTTTGCGGCACCGGTATCAAAAATTGCCAGGTTTAATGGCATGGGGGTGATAACGACGAGGATGCCTTCTTCTGCGATCTTATGCAAAACTGGAGCGTAAGCAGTTGGCTCTACCAGGCCGCCCGGGTAAAAAATCAGTCCGGTCTCCGTCTCCTCGACAGGTGTAAATACAATATATTTCCCCTGTGTGACGTTTACCCCATCAGTCGATTCAAGTGCTGATAATGCCACCGTTCTTGCAGGGTAGGTTCCCGTTTTGGACCAAACTACCATCCCCAGGGCGCCAATGATGATGATGGAAACCACACCGATTAGTATAAATTTGATAGTTTTATTTAGTTTCATGCTCACTCCATAGAAGTAATTAAGGAATTGTAGCTTTTTTAGCGAATCGCTGTATTATAACTGCTGTTTGCTATGTCCATAGTAAACCGGTCTGAGAGGGAGTTTAAGTTCCAATGTCTTTGCTGTACAATAGTGTTAACCTTGTGACTGGTCTCTGGGGAGGATAATTTGTTGGAAGGTCTTCAAATGAATTTAGTCACGGCCCAGCAATGCTGTCTCAATTTCCTTAAGTTGATATGGGGGGGTTTTAATCATCTTTTGCCCAGGTTATTTGATTGTTGAAAAAATAAGGAGTAATGATGGAGTTCCATATATTTTGCAAACCTGAGGAAGTTTCTCGTTATGTGTTTTGTCCAGGCAGTCAAGCCCGCGCCAAAAGGATCGCCGATAAATTTGAGGATGCCAGGTTAGTCCACGATGATCGCGGGATCGTGGTGTATTCTGGCACTTATCAAGGCGTATTTATGACCGCTTGCGGTACAGGGATGGGTGGGCCGGCGGTTGGCATCGCACTTGAGGAACTCAGCCACCTGGGGGCGGATACATTTATCCGGGTCGGCTCATGCGGCGTTTTCCAAGATTGGCAGCAACCCGGGGATGTGATCATCCCTTCGGGAACGGTGCGTGCTGGGGGGACAGCCAACAGCTACTTACCCCTGATGTACCCGGCTGTGCCGACCTTCACAGTCCTTCGAGAGTTGGTAGAGTCCGCTGAGGAGCTCGATATACCCTACACGGTTGGAGTGGGTGTGTCGGGGGACGCCTTCTATGCTCCGGGGGGACAGAGCAGCGGCGATCTCTTAAAGCAAGCGAATATTGTTTCTGTGGAAATGGAAAGTGATGCGCTTTTTATCATTGGTCAATACCGCGGCTGGCGCACCGGGGCGGCTTTTACCTCCGATGGGACGGCTGCCGAGATCAAACCCGATTGGGGGTGGGAAAAATACATCAAGGGAGAACTCGACTGCATTAACATTTCCCTTAAGGCAATGTACACCCTTGCTATGAAGGATCACAAAGCGTAATTGAAAAGCAAACTCCCGGTGATGGCCGTTTCGAGACCAATGTTCACCGGGAGTTTGCTTTATTTGAGTGGTCTATTAAAGCGGAGATTAGGGAAAGTCGATGTAGGGGGAGAGGAATGACTGGGCAGAGGCAGTATCCAGCCGGTAGGTGACATCCGAAG
>JARROY010000451.1:0-2270 GCA_037383445.1 Anaerolineales bacterium
TCTGGGTGGGCGATGAAGACAGACTCCACTCCTCCCTGGAGGAGATATTGCTTACCGGTGAAACTTCTGGGGCAGATGCCCTGTCCGGGTTCACCTTTATCCTCAAACAGGAGCAAGTTTTATGATACTGATCAGCGGAGCAGCCGGTAAAACCGGACAGGCGGTGATCAAAGCGCTGAACCAGCGGCAGCAGGCCATGCGCGCATTTGTCAGGACCCAACAGCAAAAACAGTCGGTTGAAAAGCTCGGGGCTGCCGAGGTGGTTGTGGGGGACCTAACCCAGGCCAGCGATCTCGCACCCGCCTTTGACGGGGTCCAGAAGGTACTGCATATCTGCCCCAATGTGCATCCAGAGGAAGTCGAGATCGGAGCCCAGATGATCAAGGCGGCCAAACGAGCCGGGGTGGAGCATTTTGTGTTTCACTCGGTGATGCACCCCCAGATCGAGAGCATGCCGCACCATTGGAAAAAGATGCGGGTAGAGGAGATGCTGATCGAATCCGGCCTGCCGTTCACCATTGTGCAGCCTGCCAGCTATATGCAGAATCTCTCACTGAGTGCGGTTCGCACCACGGGTGTTGTGCGGGTGCCGTACAGTCTGCAGTCACGCCACAGCATGGTGGACCTGGCAGATATTGCCGAGATTTATGCCGTGGTGCTGGCTGAGGAGGGCTATCAAAATGGGATCTATGAGCTTGCCGGTCCTGAAGCGCTGGATTACTGCCAGATTACCGAAATGCTCTCCCAGGCGTTCAACCGTCCGGTGGAGTTGGTTCAGGAGAGTATTCCCGAGTGGCGGCAGCGTGCTCACAGCAGCGGGATGACGGCTTATGCCATTGAGACATGGGCTAAGATGTTTGAACACTACGACCAGCATGGGTTCCTTGGAAATCCAACTACCCTCGAGCACCTTCTGCAGCGACCGCCGACTGCTCTGGCAGCGTTCCTGGAAAGGACGATTAGCTAAAAATATCTCCTTAAGGTAGGGGACCTACCTTAGAACTATGCGGGAATTGGTCTCTCTGAAATAAAATGGACGCCCAATTCAGGGCGTCCATTTTCTGCTTCATATCGTTTGTAAAAATGATTTTAGAAAGTGGTTTTTGGCGGCTTAAAGATCAGGAAGATGGCATTCACCAAAATGCCGAGTACGGCCGCAGTTGCGATGGCGGGCAACCCATTCGGGAAGAGCCCGGTCAGGAAGGGGATCGGGAGGAATCCACCGGGATAACCGATGTTCCCGCCGATACCGACGATCATGATGATCGCGCCGACCGCCAGGGTCTGGGCATTGAAGAGGTTGACCTTGTTCTCAACCATCAGGGCAACACCCTGCATACCAATGACACCGAACAGGTAGATGGCCAGACCACCACTGACAGCAATCGGAACAGAGCTGACCAGGGCTTCCAGCTTGCCGACGAAGCCCAGCAGGATCGAGATGACACCCGCACCGACCAGCACCGGGCCGGAATAGTTGCGGGTAATCGCCATCAGGGAATTATTCTCTCCATAATTGGTGCCGGCTGTCGAGCCGAACATCCCGTTGATCATGTCGCCAATCCCATCCAGGATCAGGTTGAAACCAATCAACTGGTCAAGTTCGTACTTCTCTCTGCCCATTTCTTCGGCGGTACGGTCGACATACAGGCTGATCTGGTACAGGTGTGCGGTGGATTCTGGGATGGTGGCAATTGCCATAATGGCGATGCTGAAAATTGCGGTAGCAGCCATGGATCCCGAAAAGCTCGGGAAGGTAATGTGCGGTACCACAAACCAGCTGGCGGCCCCAACCGGATCGAAATTAACCAGGCCGAAAGGCATCGAGACCAAATAACCGACAATCGCGCCCAACAGGATTGGGAGCATCCCGATGAAACCTCTATTGGCCAGATAGACCGAAAACAAAATCGTCACCAGAAGGGTGATGAACGCTACAGTCCAGTTTGCGGCGGCCATGTCCAGAGCAGCAAAGCCCAGGCCGATACCGATGACAGCGGCGACAGAGCCGGTGACAACAGGGGGCAGAACCTTGTCCAGGGCGTCTTTTCCAACCCATTTAATCAATAAACCAACCAAGATGTTCAAGACACCGGTGGCTAAAATACCAGCCTGCATGGTGCTGATCAGTTCATCGCTGGCGGGGACACCCCACTCAGCATTGGTGATCGCCAGGTAAGCGGTCAGGTAGCTGAAGCTTGATCCGTAGAACAAGGGGATGAATTTGCCAACCCGCCACTTTGAGAGCAGCAGTGCTACAATGGTGGCCA
>JARROY010000452.1:0-4494 GCA_037383445.1 Anaerolineales bacterium
TGGAGGTACTTAAAAATGGCTGGAAAGAAAACATCTGCTCCTCCAGAGAACGGAATGGACAAAGCTCGTCAGGCCTCTCTGGACAAAGCATTAGGGGATATTACCAAAAGGTTTGGCGATGGTGCAATTATGAAACTCGGGGAAGCGCACAGCCTCATGGTGGAAGCGATTCCGACTGGGTGTCTCTCGTTGGATATCGCATTGGGGGTTGGTGGTATTCCAAAAGGGAGAGTGACCGAGATATACGGCCCTGAATCCTCTGGTAAAACCACCCTGTGCCTACATATTATTGCCGAAGCACAAAAAATGGGCGGTACGGCTGCCTTCATCGATATGGAACATGCCCTCGACCCCGCTTACGCCTCACGTTTAGGCGTTGATATTGATAACCTGCTCATCTCCCAACCAGACATGGGCGAACAAGCCCTGGAAATCACCGAAGCCCTGGTACGATCGGGTGCCGTGGATATCGTGGTCATCGACTCTGTCGCCGCCCTAGTCCCACGCTCCGAATTGGAAGGCGATATGGGAGATGCCACAATGGGCGTCCAGGCACGCCTAATGTCTCAGGCACTGCGAAAACTATCCGGGGCGATCAAACAGACCAACACGGCCGTGATTTTCACCAACCAACTGCGTCAAAAGATCGGGATCATGTTCGGCAACCCAGAAACGACCACCGGCGGGATGGCGTTGAAATTCTATTCCTCCGTCCGAATCGATATCCGCAGAATGCAATCGATCAAGGTGGGTGGAGATATTGTCGGCAACCGCACAAAAGCCCGCGTGGTCAAAAACAAAGTCGCCCCTCCCTTCCGCCAAGTCGAATTCGACATCATGTATAATGAAGGCATCTCTCGGTCTGGAGATTTACTGGACCTATCGGTAGAGATGGATATCATCACGAAGCGAGGCTCATACTATTACTATGGGGAAGAAAACCTAGCCCAGGGGCGGGAAAATGCCAAAGATTTCCTGCGAGATCACCCAGAACTTGCATACGAAGTTGAAGGTATCATCCGCCAGGAATTGCTGGATGGGCAGGCTCCTCCCCCAATAGTCGAGAAAATAAATGAGGAAGATCTACTCGATGAGGAGCTTATTGACGAAGAATATGAGGAATAGCCCTCAATTAAGGGGGGTTCTAATAGGTCTCCTATTATTTGCAGCAATCATCTTGCTCTCCGCCTGCGGAGAGCAAGATGCGCGATCCACTCCAGAATTTTTCATCCCCCCCACGCTGGACCCGCTACGAGCAACACCCACCATAATGACCACGCCAACTGAAACCTTCCAACCAACTGAAGAAGAAGCGTGCGAAAATAACCTGGCCTATGTCGATGATATCACTATTCCGGACGACACCGTGGTCGCCCCAGGACAAGAATTTGAAAAGGTATGGCTGGTGGAAAATAACGGTACCTGCAACTGGGAAATCGATTACACCATCCGAAACGTTGATGGACTTGCTATGGGCACATCTACCATTCTTGCCCTGCGCCCTACGGTTTCTGGTAAACAGGTGGAAATAACCATCACATTTTTCGCACCTACTGACGCTGGACGTGCCTTCAGCCAATGGCAGGCCTTCGACCCAGAAGGCAATCCCTTTGGGGAAGAATTTTTTGTGCAGATCATAGTAGATCCCAACTTTTCTCCTGAAGGGGATGGAAATTAATGGAAGAGAATCTTCATCCCAGCGCTTATAAGGTTCAACAGGCCGTCCTGGACCTTGGGTTCAATTTCAGGATCGTTGAATTCAGCGAAACAACCCGTACATCAGCAGATGCTGCCGCAGCCATTGGGTGTACGGTTGGACAGATCGCAAAAACGCTCGTATTTCAAACCGTTGATTCACAAAAACCAATTTTGATCATTGCCAGCGGGTCAAACCGGGTTAATGAGAAAACCATTGAAGCGATACTAGGAGAACCCATTAAAAAGGCTAATGCGGAATTTGTTCGCGCGGCAACTGGATTTGCTATTGGCGGAATCCCTCCTGTGGGCCATCCATCTCCAATCACCACACTCATCGACCAGGACCTGCTCACCTATTCCGAAGTTTGGGCAGCAGCCGGAACTCCCAATGCAGTCTTTCCTCTCCCTCCTGAAGGGTTAATCAAAATGACCGGCGGCAAGGTCGTTTCAATAAAATAGCCCCACTTTCTGACAATGTTGGAAAAAGTCACTGGATTTGTCATCCGTAAGCTAGCCACTGGGCCAGAACTGCTTCTTCTTCAGCATCCCTTTGCCGGATTTCAAATCCCGGATTTCAAATCCCTGCTGGAACTGTAAATCCTGGAGAAACCCCGCGGAACGCAATCCTCCGAGAGGTCGCTGAAGAGTCCGGGTTAAAAAATGTGCTGATTGGAACTGACCTTGGGTTTCAGGATACCATTCTCCCACCCGACCAGGCTGTGTTAATTCACCCAACAAAGGTTTTTAGCCGTCCAGATCCAAGCAGTTTTGACTGGGTTCAGATTTCGCCCGGTCTTTGGCTAGAAGTACACCGGAAGCAAGATGGCTATGCGCAAATAACTTATAAAGAACCGGATCACCTTCCTAACCCATCCTATACCACTTATCAGATCACCGGGTGGGTCCCGGAAGATACCCTCTCACAACGTCAACGCAGGCATTTCTTCTTGCTTAATTTTGATGGCCAAACCCCACCTTCTTGGAAAGTCAATACTGATTCCCACACTTTCACCCTCTCCTGGTCCCCACTAGACGACCTACCCGATCTGATTCCGCCTCAAGACGAATGGCTCTCTGTTTTGCTAAAATACCTGTATTCCTAATCCCTTTCTTTATGTTCTGAGTACTATCGATTAACCCCCTAAAAAGCCGCTCTTACTTCAATTCATGCCATATAAAAATGGGCGCATCCACAAAGGGGAAACGCCCATAGATACAATTCTTGAATAACCTAGATTATGTGCCCTCTTCCCAAGAATTCAGGTAGGCTACCTGAGCCTCGGTCAGAGTATCAATATCAACCCCCATGGCTTCCAGTTTGATCCGGGCAATCTCCCGGTCAATCTTTTCAGGAACGCCATAAACCGTATTTTTTAGCGTATCCGCATTTTTGACCATATACTCAGCAGACAGCGCTTGGTTGGCAAAAGACATATCCATGACACTCGCCGGATGTCCTTCAGCCGATGCCAGGTTAATCAAACGACCTTCGCCCAACAAGTTGATCTTGCGGCCATCCTTTAAGTGGTACTGTTCAACAAAGGGACGTACCTGGCGCTTATCTGAGGACATTTCCTCCAGTGATGGGATATTTATTTCCACATTGAAGTGACCAGAGTTCGCGACAATCGCCCCGTCTTTCATCACCTCAAAATGATGCTGATCAATGACATTGATATCCCCTGTTAAAGTGCAGAAGATATCTCCTTGCTTAGAAGCATCCATCATCGGAAGCACTCTAAACCCATCCATTACCGCTTCCAACGCCACCAGCGGATCGACTTCTGTCACGATCACATTGGCACCCATTCCTCGGGCTTTCTGAGCCAAACCACGTCCGCACCAGCCGTACCCGGCAACAACAAAGGTCTTTCCTGCCAGTAAAACATTTGTCGCCCGGATGATTCCATCCAAGGTTGACTGGCCTGTCCCATACCGGTTATCAAAAAAGTGCTTGGTCATGGCATCATTAACTGCGACTACCGGAAATTCCAATGCGCCATCCATTGCCATGGCTTTTAGGCGAATCACACCCGTTGTGGTCTCTTCTGTACCGCCAATCACGGTATCGAGCAGTTCTCGCCGAGATTTATGCAGGGTGCTGACCAAATCCGCCCCATCATCCATGGTCATATGGGGTTTATGATCCAATGCCGCCTCAATATGCTTGTAATAGGTGACGTTATCCTCGCCTTTAATCGCATACACGGGAATTTCATAATGGGATACCAATGAAGCGGCCACATCATCCTGTGTCGAGAGAGGATTAGATGCTGTCAGAACAACATCAGCACCCCCTTCTGCCAAAACATGCATCAGGTTGGCCGTTTCAGTCGTCACGTGTAAACACGCCGAGACCCGGATCCCTTTAAGCGGTTTTTCTTTGCGGAAACGCTCCAAAATGGTTCGAAGCACAGGCATCTCCCGCTCTGCCCACTCAATCCTTCTACGGCCGCCTTCGGCCTGGTTAATATCTTTAATGTCAAATTCCATACCGTTCTCCAATCTAGATTTTTCTATTTACTTTTAGCGATTAATTCATCCAGCAAGCCATTATCATCGTAAGTTTCTCGATAACGTTTAATATAATCTTCGATGCGATAACCCTGTCCTTGAGGACCATCGCTCTCTAGGCAATAGGTCGCAGAAAGTGCCCCCATTTGTGCACAGGTTTTAAAATCCCAACCATGGCTGTATCCAGTCAGGAAACCACCCCGAAAGGCGTCTCCTGCCCCGGTTGGATCAACAATCTGTTTCGGGGATACCGGAGTGACTTTAAATTCTTCATTACCATGG
>JARROY010000453.1:0-2257 GCA_037383445.1 Anaerolineales bacterium
CTAGCCTTTTTGGCATATTTTTAGTGAGTTTTATCCATGGAAATATTATTAGGATTGGTTTAGGAAAGCTGATCTTTGATTTTAAAATAAGTTGAAACAAAAGGTAAATACATTGGGGAAAGGGACGCAAATATGTATTTGGGATGGTGGATTTCCATGAACACTGAAGACTTTTTCTTCCCGGAAATTAATTCTCCAACCTCTTTCCCAAGATAGCTCCCGATGGAAATTCCATGACCGCTGTAACCATACGCGTAGTAAATGCCATCCAAATTTCCAATATGCGGCATTTGATCGAAGGATATCCCAAGCTTTCCTGTCCAACTGTGAGTGATTGGAATCTCTGATAGTTGAGGAAATATTTCTACTAGGCGATCGTGAAGTAACTTGGATGACTTTTGTAGATCCAAATTAGGTGAGAGATTGGCCCGGCCACCAAGCATCATCCTCCCATCGGGTGTAAGGCAAAAATAATTCAGAAATATTTTACTATCATAAAAAACCCGATTTTTTGGACTTAATTCTTTTTGTAGACTCTCCGGGAGAGGTTCTGTAACAATGATGTAGCTTCCGACAGGAAAAATTCCTTGCTTAACCTTAGGCACTAGATTAGTTGTATACCCTCCAGTGGCCAAAAGAATCTTTTTGGCTTGTAAAATTCCTTTGCCGGTATTTAAGGTGAATTTACCAGGCAATCTAGTAATTTTCTCCACTCTAGAATAATTGACCAATTTTACGCCATAATTTTGAGCTGCTTTGGCAAGTCCCCCAACATATTTTGCCGGTTGTAAGCGTGAGCCAAGATTATCTATTAAAGCACCATAGAAAACCTTACTGCCAATTTCTTGTTCTATTTGATCTGCTGGGATCCATTGGGTGGATTTGTAACCAAATTCCTTGTCGAGAAATTCCCCATACGAACGTACCATCTCAGCATGCGATGGTTTTGTGGCTAAGTAAGCCATACCATTTATCGAATAATCGCAATCAATCTGTTCTTCTTGGATGATATTGGTAACATGGTTAACAGCATCCACAGACCATTGCCATAATTCTTTTTGTTTTTCCGCTCCATACCATCGCTTGATGTCCTTCTGTTTTGCTTTTAAACCTGGGGTGAGCATCGTGCCGTTCCGGCTACTAGCGCCCCAACCGATAGTCTCTTGTTCCAGCACGACTACATCTATTCCAGCTTTACCCATTTCTATAGCCGCGTTTAGACCAGTATAACCGCTGCCGACAACGGCTACTTCTGCCTCCATTGGCAGATCATTGTTTAAGACAACATCATCGGGTTGGAATTGTTCTGTCCACAAAGGTGTGAGTTTCATGGTTTCCTCTGCCTTATAGTTAGATTTTTTAGGAAATAATTCAATCTAAAAGTTCTGCTGCCCAATGCAGGTCAAGACTTTCCAATTTGTCCTTAGTTGGTGTCCCGTTTTCTTCGTCCCAGCCAGCTAATTTATAGTAGAAATTTTTGGCTTGTTCTAATTCTTCTTTCGTAAGTTTGACACCATCGCTTTCACCCCCGCGCAATGCCTGATACATTTTTGGAGGTAATTTATCGTCTGTACTTCCAAATCCCGCAAGAGCATTGAACAAGCGTAACAAATTTAATCGTCGCTCCCCTACCTTTAGCACGTCTGCGATAGTAATGTCCCAACCTGTAACAGCATTGACCACTTTTACCAATTGTTCAGGTCCATACAAGTGCCAGGATGGTCCAAACACAAATTGGCACACATTATAGGAATCTAGGGCTGAATATAAGTATTGCGTCGTCAGTGCAAATTTTATCTTTTCTTCATTCAGGTTATCGGAAGGTTGAGGGTCCGTTAAACCAATTTCCTCCATTCTTTCTGGATAGTCTTCATAGGAGGGGTCGTGTTCGCTTGATTGGTGATCTGCACCGAAAGGGTTGACCGCATAGATAAGCCCCAATGACCTTTTTACTTGAGGCATATGAGCAGGAAATTCCACTTTCTTGGCTGTCACTGTTAATGTTTCTGTGCCACGTCCAATTTTCTCTGCTGCTCGAGCAGATCCAAGGGCAAGTATGTCTCCGAACCCTTTCCGATTTGCAATCATCTCTACCATTTGGACCATTGCCTCGGCATTTCCAAAAGTAAGCTGAATTCCCCCGGTGTCTTCATTAGTAATCAAGCCTTTCTCAAAACAATCCATCGCCCAGGCAATCGTTGCCCCGCAAGAGATGGTGTCCATCCCATATTTATTACAAAGTTGGTTCGCATAGGCA
>JARROY010000454.1:0-5823 GCA_037383445.1 Anaerolineales bacterium
TGGAAAACATCTTGATCGGATGGATCCTCGATCCGTACTTCTGCAAAAATATACACTTGTTCACCTTCAATTCCGCCTGAATCGATTCCAACTGCTGCGGAGTAGCGAATATCCGGAAACCGGTCAACAATTTCCTCAATCTCTTGAGGGGAGATGGTCTCTCCTGCACGTTTGATAATGTTCTTTTTTCGACTGACGATAAAAAGATTTCTTTCTTGGTCCAGGTATCCAAGATCGCCGGAAAGATAATATTGATCCCTCCAATGCAATAGCCCCGTTTGTTCGGGATTCTGGTAATATCCTAAAGAGTTGGCTTGACTTCTGATAGCTATCTCGCCAATTTGTCCGAAATCTAAAACCTTGCCACCATCCACAATTAAAATGTCCACTCCTGGGAAAGGTTTTCCTACAGAAACATGACCATTTGAATCTACTAGGGCAGCGGCGCCTGGTTTCCACATGCTAACTCCAACAGTCGCTTCAGCCAATCCATATCCCGCAACCATGGTGTTTGGAATCCTAAAGGCTTCTTCGAAATCCCGGATTGTCGAGTATCTAACTGGTTCAGCTGCATTGAGTGCAACCCTTAAGCTGGATAGGTCATATTGCTCTGGATCAATTTGTCTTAGGCACAAACGATAAGCAAAATCTGGGGCAGCGGTAAATGTACCTTTATTGTCTTGGATTGCCTGTAACCAGGTGCCTACATCCTTTAGATTCGTTTCAAGGAGATGGACCACAGCGCCCAGGTAAAATGGGACCATCGTTTTGAGGATAAGGCCCATATCATGGTAAACAGGCAACCAGGAAATAAAAATTTCCTGCAGTGTAATTTCCATTCCAATGACCATTTGTTGAATGTTGGTGAGCAGGTTATGGTGGGTTATCATCACGCCTTTGGGGTTGCCTGTACTGCCGGAGGTGTATTGTATGAAAGCGATGCCGTCGGGGTTATTTGGAATGGGAATGTCGGCACTTTCTACACCCGATGTTGCATTCGGGGATATCACTTTAATCCCATTCTTGGAAGCTAATTTTTGAATGATTTCTTTCTGTTTGCTGTTAAGGGAAGGGGTGAGGGGACGACCACTAAAGATGCTTGGGATAAGTTGCAAATATTGAGGATACGTTCGACGCCTGAATAGGGGTAAATTGGTACTGGGACCGCTTCAATCAATTGAAGACCATAAAAGGCCCAAAAAAATTCAGTGCTATTCGGTAAACAAACAACTACTCGATCGCCTGGTTTTATTCCGTATAAAAGAGCCAAACCAGCGAATTTTTTAATTCCGTCCCAAAGTTCTGCATAATGGACTGCTTTGTTTTGAATGGTGAATGCGGTTTTCTGAGGGGTTTCAATTGACCGTTTACGAATGACTTCGAGGAGGGAGGAATATTGATCAGCTTTCATGTAGGTGTTTGATAATTAATTCAAATATATCTTTTGGTGTATATAGATTGGCAATTTCCGTTTCGGTTACCATGATCGAGTATTTTGCTTCGATAGATGCGACAATGTTCGCTAAGTCTGCCGATTCCGCCCCAAGGTCTTCGAGTAAACGATCATTATCTTGGACATCACGGACCCCTAGATGATATTCAATTAACTGGTTGATTTCCTGAATGTTTACCTTTGGCATTCTTGATTCCTGCATGATAATTTTGACGTTTTTTATCTTATAATAACTATATCATCAATCTTTGATAAGGGTGTATCAAATGAGCAATAAACAAAATAGAACGTTATACTTGGATAAACCACACCTAAAAATCCAATGGCCAGACGGTAGTTCTCAATCTTTGTATCTAAAAGGCACAACTACAAAAATTGGTCGAGCAAAAGATTGTGATCTTGTCATTCCATCCGAATATTCATCGATATCTCGCTACCATGCGGAAATTGTCCTTGAGGGGAATCAGTATAGACTCATTGATCAGGATAGCGTTAATGGCATTTCTCTTAATGGGGTGAGAACCAAGGATCAAATTCTTTCAGACCAAGATGATATTCGGATTGGTTTGGCAAAACATCAACAGGAAGTCAGGTTGATATTTGAATGGGAAATGGGGGAGATATTTACTCATGATCAAGAATCACAGGTCGATTACTTTAAAGAAGGCTTACTGCAGAGGGAAGCGCCACTTAGCGGACCTTATTTTTATTTACGCTGGCCAGATGGGGAAACGAATTTTTACCCAATCCAAAAGTCAAATATTGTGGTTGGGCGATCAGAGAGTGCCGACCTAAAGATCCCTGAAAAATACCGTTTTGTCTCCTCGATGCATTTTGAAGTTCTATTTGATGGTGATCACTATTCGATTAGAGATTTAGGCAGCACGAACGGCACCTTATTAAATAACAAGAAACTTAGTCCAGAGACAGAAACCCCATTATTTGATGATGCGATTATCCGCCTGGGTGATGAAAAGTTTGGTGTTTCTATAAGCCTGAATTTTAAGGTCGGAGACAAGAAAATTTCGCCGTTAGAGGGTTTTACCGTTTCCGCTCCTACGGTGCTCATGGAAGCCGCGACCGAGATCACCATTGGGCGATTATCCGAGAATACGATTGTTCTTGATGCGCCAGATGTTTCTCGCCACCATGCAAATATATCCCTATTGGGTGATAAGGCAGTTCTTGAAGATTTGGGAAGCCGGAACGGCACATTTGTAAACGAGAATTTGGTGCAAAAAATTGATTTGAGTGATGGGGATTTAATCAGAATTGGAAGTTATTTGCTGGTTTTCCAGGATGGACAGGTTACACCTTATCAAAGCAATGGTATGCGGTTAGATGTCACCAACTTGTCAAAGGATGTGGATGACCGCCGAGGAAAGCGAAGGATCCTTGATCGGATTTCTTTATCGGTGTTGCCTCGTGAGTTTGTGGCGATTGTGGGCGGCAGCGGTGCAGGAAAAACAACTTTATTGAATGCGCTGGTTGGCATTCGTCCGGGGGATGGGGAAGTCGATTTAAACGGACACAATTTCTATGAGGAATATGAGCATTACAGAGCCCAATTAGGCTATGTCCCTCAAAACGATATCTTGCATACCAGCCTGACGGTTGAAAAAGCCTTAGAATTCACGGCTCGTTTACGTCTACCAAGCAGCGTCAATAACGAAGAGCGCAACAGACGGATAACAAATGTTTTAGAGACAGTCTCAATGGACTCAGATGTTATTCGAGGAACGCGAATTAGCAATCTTTCAGGGGGGCAGCGCAAAAGGGTGAGTATTGCAGCAGCATCAGCATCAGGGTAACAGGTTCGCTAAAAAGCACCTTGATTGATCGCTGCATTTATATCGCAGGGTAAATTGGTATTTTTCGGCCCATCTAAGGAAGCATTGGAATTTTTTGAGGTGGATGATTTCGCAGATATTTACGAGAAGATCGAGGGTTCCGGAGAAAAGTGGCGACAAGTTTATGAGAAAGAGAGACCGGCTAATTTTATTCAATATGTAAAGAATCGACTTGCAACGGCCAAGTCCATTCCCAAGCGTGCTCTTCCAACGGTTAATTTTGGTTTGAGAGAATTTTTCAGACAATTTTTGGTACTTACACAGCGATCAATCAAGGTGCTTTTTAGCGAACCTGTTACCCTGATGCTGATGTTGTTGCTGCTTCCGATTACGGGTATTTTGCAGTTGATTATTGGTTCTGAAGATATTCTCACCGGGAACTTAGCAATTTTAGCGCATCAATGAAGGAAAGCTATGTGCCCTTTGCGCGAATGAATACATTTATATTCGTGATGGGCCTTGAGGCTGTCCTTACAGGTTTGTTCGTGCCGTCAAATGATCTGGTAAAAGAAAGATCCATATATTTGCGAGAAAGGATGGTCAATCTCCGAGTCTTACCCTATTTGCTGAGCAAAGGGGCAGTGTATAGTGTTTTTGTAGTGGTTCAGGTTTTTCTGTATGTAGTGATTTTGTCTTTTGGGATTGACTTCCCAGTAAATGGATTGTATATGTCGGGTGTCTTGGAATTGTTCATCACCTTGTATCTGACCATGATGGCGGGAATCGCATTTGGATTGATCATTTCAGCCGTTAGCCGCTCAACGGAGATGGCAATATATATCCTGACAATGATGCTTTTTTTCCAATTTTTCTTCTCTGGGACAGTTTTTGATTTACGAGAAAATTCTTTTGAGCCTATGTCGTATTTGACGACAACTAGATGGTCTCTTACTGCGCTTGGGGTAACGATTGATATGGAGGAAATTGTTGGGAGCACAATTCTATGCAGTGATGTTCCAAACAACCCGCTTGAGCCAAGCGGGGGAACGAGTGTATTATGCTCTAATTATCCAGAGGCAGTGGATAGTATGATGTTAAACTATGAGGATAGTTGGTTATTGTATTCCTGGGGAGTGTTAGGTGGGATGACCATATTGTTCTTCATGGTGACGGCTGTACTGCTCGAGAGAACAAAAGCCTATTGAGGACTTGGTTGTTTTTCGGACAAAGCGTCTTTGAGAATTAGGATGATCTCATCAACTATTTGGTTAGCCTTTTCGAAAGAATAGTCAGTCTCAAGAAAAGTGAAATCCCAAAAAAGTCTACCGTTAAAAATTCCAACTTGTGAACCGAGTTCTGGTCCTAGGTCGTATCCTGATATAAATCCATGGAATGATGTTAGCTCAGTGTTTCCATATTTGGATTTAAGATTGAGGACCGCATTATAGTTTAAAGCATTCGCGCCAAATCTCATTATTTTAAATTTAGTGATCATTTTAAGCATGATTTCGCTGGATAAATACCCGGTAAATTTGCCCCCACTTTTCAAGGATTTTTGAATTTTATTTTGAAGCTGTTTAGCAATCTCCCAGAGACCGGACGCCCCATTAACCATTACTGGAAATCTCAACATTGAGATGAAACTGCCAAGGTCTGTGATTGCAGTAGGTGGAGTGGTAAATGGACGTAAGTCCGCGAATGTAAAAGTATACATCCTGGTTGGCTTTCCTTGATAAAGATGACGGTTCACTGCTAATAACTGGGCTGAATTTAAGATGCTGTTTAAGGTTAAATTTTGTTTTCGCCCATAGTACGCCAATGAATTGACAAATTCCTCGGACAAACTGCGGGTTATGATGCGTCCTTGACCTCCCAAACGAACAGGGGGTTTTCTCTTAAATAAATTTTGCGCTTGATAAATTAGTTCATCAATAAATTGGTTCAATCCAAATTGAACCAGCTTGATAAATTTACGAGATCTTTTAAACTCCTTTGGTAATCTGTCTTCCAATTTGGGAATCACCTGCAAATTTTCAGTTTTATGATCACCATTGGTTGCAATGGTCAATAATTCATCTACGAGGTTGGTTGCAGAGACAGCATCTGATATGGCATGGTGTATTGACAGAATTAGTTCTGCAGTATCATGGCTGAATAGATAGTAGACACGAAAGAGAGAATCATCAGGAATATTAAATCCAGTTGCCATTGCTTTCTCAGTGACTTCAATCCACTGCTTGTCATTTTCTCGTTTGATCACCTGGAATGGGAATTGATGATCTCCGTTGTCGATAAAACAATATTGGTTATCCATCTGCATAATTCGAGCGCGCAAAAATGGATGCCTGCTCTGTAATTTGCGGATTGATTCTTTAATCTTCTCAGGGACAGGGGGATTTTGTAATTCTACAACGATGTTTATGTGAAAGGGCGCGTGTTGGTTTGAAACCATTACAGCTCTTTCGAATATTCCCAACTCTCTCAACATGTGCATCTCCAATAATGGGGAGTTTTACTTTGTCGCAAAGGTCAATTAATTGGTAAAACCCAGCTGTTTTTAGGATTACATCAATATTCAGA
>JARROY010000455.1:0-4260 GCA_037383445.1 Anaerolineales bacterium
ACTGCCCTCTGTTCCGCAAGCTACCCTGCTGGATGTGGATAACAATGGATCGCACGATAAAGGGGTGATGATCTTCCAGGTGGCGTTATGGTCCAATACCTGGGACGGTCCATTTCTAGAAGAACGAGAAGGCACCGGCTGGTCCGGCGCATATACTTCTGCGCTGACAGATCCCGAACGCGATGGTGAAATTTACGGTGGTACCCTGCTGGTATGGGCGCCAGACGACCAGCAAAGTTTCCCGACCGGCTTTGGCAGCGACAATATGCTCTTCACAGAAGACGACCCGGTTCAACCAATTCCGTCAGGATACAGTCTGGTCAATTTGGATAGCGAACCCTTTAGCATCTACAAGGAATCCAACCCAGAACTGACCCTGGTGGAAGGACCCGGCGAAGTGAAGGACTTCAGCAGTATGAGCCGCGCCGAGGCTTTTGATGCCATGTTTGAACGGGTGCGGTTGGAATACCCATTCACCCAAGACAAGGATGTCGATTGGGATGCCCTATACGCGGAATACGCTCCGAAAATTGAAGCGGCACGCAGCTCGTATGCCTACTACCAGGTACTGCACGAGTTCATCCAGCAGATTCCAGATGGTCACGTAGGTATGGGATTTACAGATGATGCTGCCCAATATCTCTTCGATACCAACGGCGGCAGCCTCGGTATGATCCTGGCTGAACTATCGGACGGACGAGTAATCGTTACCAAGGTCTACCCTGGATATGCCGCAGAGGGCGCTGGGATCCAGGTCGGCGCTGAGATCACCTCCTGGGAAGGCCAACCGATTCTGGATGCCATCGATCAAGTGGTTCCCTTCTTTGGCCCTTACAGCACCCCACAGGCTAAACGCCTGGAGCAGTTGGTCTTTCTAACCCGCTTCCCGCCCGATACCCAGGTGACGATTTCTTATAAAAACCCGGGTGGCGCCGTTACAGAAAAAACCCTGACCGCCAGTGTGGAATATGATTCCCTCCTCGAATGGATACCCTGGTTCACCGAAGACCCGGTGTCCCTTCCAGTTGAAGCCAAACTTTTGGATAACAACATTGCCTACATGAAGATCGGCACCTTTGCGGACGACCAAAACCTGACCGCACAGGTTTATGAACACTACATTCAAAATTTGATCGATTCGAATATCAGCGGATTGATCCTGGACATGCGTGTCAATGGAGGCGGTGACGGCTCCTTAGCAGATAATTTCGCAGCCTATTTCATCAATCAAGAAATAGTGGTGTCCCAGCGATCATCCTACAATCACGATCTGGGAGAGTTCGAGTATGGGGACGAGCCCAAAACAGTAGAGCCCGCGCCACTGTATTATGACGGCCAAATCGTGGTCCTCGTCAGCCCTTATTGTGTCAGCGCCTGTGAAGGATTTACCTATTTGCTTACCCTCAACGATCGAGCCACCATCGTCGGGCATGCCGGGACTGCTGGAGCTTACGGTGATGTCGGCCTCGGTCAGTACACTTTGCCTGGTGATATTGATATGCAGTTCCCCACCGGCTTAACTGGACAATAATCCTTATGAAAAATCCCCCGGGCCGCCTTTTCCTGGGGGTTTTTATCCGCATGGAAGGGAGTGTTTATGAAAATTTCAATCGGTGCAGATGAAAGGCTGACAGTCGTTGAAGCAGCATTAGAAATCCTGCAAGAACGCGGTGACGAGATTACTTGGTTTGGGCCGGAAGAAGAGGGCACCTTCCCTTGGCCGCAGGTCGCCCGCCAAGTGGCAGAGGATGTGGCAGAGGGGCGCGCCGAGGAAGGCATTCTGTTCTGCTGGACAGGAACCGGGGTCAGCATGGCCGCCAATAAAGTCCCCGGTGTGCGCGCTGCCCTATGCGTAGATGCAGAAACCGCGCGCGGCGCTCGCCTGTGGAACAATGCCAATGTGCTGTGCATCTCAATGCGGCTGACCTCAGAGAATATTTTGGAAGAAATCATCGAAGCCTGGTTCGAAACCCATTACATCCCAAACGATACAGATGAAGCCTGCCTGATCATGATTGATGAACTCGACGACCAACGTAATGCCCGACGGAACAGCTGACTTTCGCGTCTTGATCTGCGATTCGATTGCTCCGAACGGGGCTGCTCTCTTACGCCAGCAAGTTCAAGTTGACGATCAAACCGGTATCGAAGCCGGTCAGCTGTCACAGATCATCGATCGCTATCAAGGGCTTATCGTACGCAGCCGCACCAAACTCACCGCCGATCTGCTTGCACACGCCCAGCAGTTAAAAATCATCGCTCGGGCTGGGGTGGGACTTGACAATATCGATTTACAGGCTGCTAAACAGCATGGCATCGTAGTGATCAATACCCCAGAAGCCACCACCATAACCGTCGCAGAGCACACTTTAGCTCTGATATTGGCTTTGATTCGGAACATTCCTCAGGCTAATGCCAGCATTAAAACTGGCAATTGGGAAAAGCGAATGTTTATTGGCAAGGAATTGGCAGGAAAAACGCTCGGCATTATTGGTGTTGGCAGGATTGGGCAGGCAGATGCGAACCGTGCCCGCTCCTTTGGTCTCAACCTGCTGGGGTACGATCCCTATGTCTCGGAAGAGTTATTAGATCAGTTGAATATCCAATCAGTACAGCTCCAAGATTTGTATTCCCTTTCCGACCTGATCACCGTCCATACCCCTCTGAACCAGAACACTCGCGGCATGATCAACGCAGAAGCGATTGCCGCCATGAAACCCGGCGTCCTGCTGATCTCGACCTCCCGCGGCGGCATCATCGAAGAGCAAGCCCTTCTAGCTGGACTGCAAACCGGTCAGGTTGGTGGTGCAGCATTAGATGTGTTCGAAACCGAACCCCCCGGTCTGAACAATCTGATCAGCCACCCAAATCTGATTGGAACCCCACACATCGCTGCCCAAACCAAGGATGCTCAGGAAAGAGCGGCCACCCAAGCAGCCGAAGAAATCATCCGCTTTGTAAAAGGGTTACCGCTTCGCTGGCAAATCGTGTAAGATAGAACCTCGCGCAACAACTATTTCCTTGCCTAAAACTTCCGGCAAGATAAAAATCAATATCCATTCTTAGTTACAGGAGAAACTCCGCTATGCAAGAAAAACTGAAAGAACTAAAAGAGATTTTGGGGACGATGGCTGACCTGGGGCACGCTGCTGCGCTACTCAGTTGGGACCAGGAGACCTACATGCCTCCCGGGGGTGTTGAATCCAGGGGACATTCCCTGGCAACCCTGGGAAAAATGACCCAAGAAATCGGCACAGATGAAAAGGTCGCCAAACTAATTGAAGAACTCGAACCCTGGGCAGCAGAACAAGACCCGGATTCTGACGATGCCCGGTTGGTCGTGGTCTTTCGACGGAACTATGACAAAGCCGTCAAAGTCCCACCGGAAATGGTTGCCGAACGCGCCATGCTCTCCACCCAGGCTATTGCTGCATGGCAGGAGGCACGCCATAAATCTGATTACGCCATCTTCGAACCTTACATGGAGAAAATTGTTGATTTCAATGATGTCAAGAAAATCTTCGCTGATCTCCGTCCGAAGCAGGTCGCTTTAATCGAAGCCATTTCCAAAGCTGAGCAAGTGGATGATGGTGTTCTCTTCAAACATTATCCTGAAAAAGATCAACTCGACATGGGGGTAGAGATCATCAAAGCTCTCGGCTACGATTTCAACCAAGGACGGCAGGATAAAGTCACACACCCGTTCATGCAAACCATCGGTTTTGGCGATATTCGGGTTACCTACCGGGTAGATGAAAATTTCTTCAACACCTATATTTTCTCGATCATGCATGAAGGCGGACACGCCATTTATGAACAGGGCATGCCAAAATCTCTTTCCCGCACCCCATTATACGATGGGGCTTCCCTAGCGATCCATGAGTCACAATCACGCATGTGGGAGAATCTTGTCGGTCGTTCATTGCCTTTCTGGGAATGGTACTACCCCAAACTGCAGCAGCGCTTCCCAGAACAAACCAAAGGTGTCAGCTTGGAGACATTCTACAAAGCCGTCAATAAAGTCGAGCCGTCTTTTATCCGCGTTGAAGCTGACGAAGCGACTTACAACCTGCACATCATGCTTCGCCTCGAAATCGAGATCGGGCTGCTGGAAGGAACTTTCAAGGTCAGCGAACTTCCGCAGGTCTGGAACGACCGTTTTGAGGAATATTTAGGAGTTCGGCCGAAAAATGACGCCGAGGGCTGTTTGCAGGATATCCACTGGTCCATGGGCTTGTTTGGCTATTTCTCAACCTATGC
>JARROY010000456.1:0-2253 GCA_037383445.1 Anaerolineales bacterium
CATGGCTGGTGCGGACCTTGCTGAAGGCTTAGGAATGATTAAATCTTCAACCTTGTTAGTACCTGAACAAATTATTTTTGATGACGAAATATACCATTCCCACCGCAACATGGTTGAAGGGATTGATACCAGCATTAACGGCCTGGCGATGGACACAATTATAAATGTCGGCCCGGGTGGACATTTCCTAGGGCAGAAACACACACGCAAATATTTACGGGAAATTTGGATCCCAGAGCTTACTCATCCACGAAGAAAACTTGGAGAACCACCATCCCCAGACATCCGCCAGCGCGCCAGAGAAAAACTTGACAGGATTCTGAAAGAACATGAACCTGAGCCGTTGGGAGAGATTGTTCAACATGAATTGCGGGTTATTCTTGACTCGGCGAATAAGGAATTGAACAAATAGGACCAGTATGTCTTCATCCAAAAAACCAGAGATAAAATTTCGCTTGAACACTGCTCTATGTCCTCTCTGTGGAAAACCCAACAACTGTGCTGTAGCCGCCGACCCCAATGCTACTGAATGCTGGTGCGAATCGGTTGAATTCCCAAGAGAACTGCTGGAACAGATTCCTGAAAACGCATTAAGAAAAACCTGTGTCTGCCAAAATTGCCTTGAGAACTTCAATCAAAAAAGAAAATAATGCGTGGGGGGTATAGTTTTTACATCGGGGTGTAGTATCTGGGTTCTGGGTATTTGAGTATGGTAATGAAAAGAAATTCTTCATTGCAATCTTTAGAAGACTTCAATTCGAAATGAACAGGCATCTGGTTAGAAGAAAAAAACTAATACGCTTCATTGGGTTAGGTCTTCAAGCGTTTATTCTGAGGGTCATAAGCTGGTTCTGCAAGCACTTTGGCAGACCGCGCACTCCCGAGTATCTCAATATCAAAAATTGTTCCGGGGACAGCATAGTCTGGAAGGACGTAAGCGAAAGCGAGGCTTTTTTGGACTGCATAGCCATATGCACCCGATGTCGTCACGCCAATGACTTTATCTCTGTCAAGTACTGGTTCGCCACCGCGCACATCAGCATCTTTAACGTCTACTTCCATATAAGCAATCTTCCAGGCTAGTTGCTCTTGCTGCTTGCGGAGTAGCGCTTCGCAACCAACAAAATCACCTTTATCGAAGCTCACAAATCGTTCCATTCCAGCCTCAATCATTGTGACCTCGTTGGTCAATTCCACTCCCCAAGAAAAATAGGCTTTCTCTTTTCCTAGGCTGCTTAGTGCATACATACCAAAGTCTGCAATATCGAATTCTTGGCCGGCAGCCCATACCAGATCATAAACCTCTTCAAGTTGGGTAGTAGGAATATGTAGCTCCCAACCCAACTCCCCCACATAATTGATCCGAAGAGCACGGATCATCACGCCCCCTAATTCGATCCTCTTTCCAGTAAGCCAAGGAAAATGTTGGTTTGAAAGGTCGGCATTGGTGATCTTTTTAAGAAGATCGCGAGAACGTGGACCGGCTAAAACCAAGGTACCCCAATCATCGGTAATATTGTTGATCATAACCTGTTCATGATCTCGTTTACTGAGATTCAGTTGGTCTGTATTGCGTAAGTTAGCAGCTGCTGCTGAAACCAGGTAAAAGTGCTCGCCACCAAGACGGGTAACGGTGTACTCGCTTTCAATGCGGCCCATCTCAGTTAAGCCATGCGCTAAAATTATCCTTTTTTCTCTTTGAGGCATTCGATTAGCCAACACCCGATTTAAAAACGCCTCAGCATCTGGTCCGATTACATCATGTTTAGTAAAGCTGGAAAGATCCAATACGGCTACCCGCTCTCGGACTGCTCTGCATTCGTTGCCTACCACTTCAAAAATATTATTACGGCGCAAGCTTAATTCTTCTATGCGTCCATCCAGTGAAAACCATTTCGGACGTTCCCACCCAAAAGTCTCGGCAAAATTGCCTCCCTTGGCTTTCAGTTTTTCATATAAAGGGCTGGTGCGAGCAGGTCTCCCTGCTGGGAGCTCTTCGCCGGGCAGAAGGAGTTCATACATAAACGAATAATCCTGGTGGGCTTTTGCGCGAGCGTATTCCTTGTCCGCATAGGAACCAAAGCGGCGCGGATCGACACCAACCATATTGATCTCTGCATTTCCATACATCATCCACTATTGGAACGCGCCGCAGGGTCCCGAAGCGGCGGGCATTACCGGACATCGCGGATTCTTCTACCACTTCCTCCGCTATGAAGACGGGACCCGGTTCGGCCAGACCGAGCTTAGCAC
>JARROY010000457.1:0-2252 GCA_037383445.1 Anaerolineales bacterium
CTTTTGTGAAAAGGTCCCAATGTAATAAGGTTGCAATTCCGAGAATACCCGCAAAGGCAGTAACTGGAATAAATCCGAGGGAAACAGTGTGCCAATTTTTCGCCAACGCTACTTTTGTGAAAAAGAAAGCTCCCCCCAGGTAAGTTGCACCAAGCATCATGGCGCTCATCCTTGGTTTGATTGGCCAAGCAAAGAGCGTGCCTGTATCGTCAGGGAATAAGAAAAGCATTATGAATGCCGCAAGAAGAATAGGAACAATTATGGAAGCCAAGATACGTGTACTTTGAAGCACTCGATCGTTAGTATCTTCTGGTTTGATAGGAATGCTCATTTCGCAACCTCCTATTTAAATGAAAATTATTAATGAAACATATAACACGTTGATTGGATTCGGTAACACCTTATGTTTGAAACACTCCGGAACTAAGCCCCCCATATTAGCGCCAAGTATTATGTTAGGCTAATTTATTGAAATTGTAAAGTGACCAGACTCATGATAACTGATCCAGATGCTGTGGTTGTAATTGGACAACTCAGGGTTAGAAATGGTAAGGAGACGCAGTGACATCTCTGAATTTATCAATACCAAATTAATAAAACCAAGAATTTCAACCTAACGTTACTTCTGTTCGAAATACTAAGGGTGTATTGTGTTCCCACAGTCGTGATTGGTGGCTAGTTAGGACCGCCATTCTGCTCGATCTTTGACTTCAACTGTTTTCATGTTCCAAGTTTTTCTGTTCTCCGGCGTCAGGTCGGTGGAGAGCTTGTTCTTCATATTGAAATTATATCCAGCCAGGAACGAAATGCTCTCTGTCAGGCCGCAGTAAGATTTTCTTCTTCAGGATGGTCCCTCTGCACTATCCAGCCGAGCGCCATCATCGCAATCGCCTGTGCGAATATCCCGCCAAACAACAGCGCATCCACTACATCTGCTGGGTCCAGGACGCCCATTGTATAAACATAAAAATACTGAGACAGCACAAAAAAACGCAGCGGATAGGCAACCGGAAACCATACACTGGCAGCCAGCGGCAGCCAATTCATTTTGGGGAGCGGTTTGTGCTTCAGTGCGGCAATGCCGAAGATCGCCAGGCAGATTTGCCCGAGGGCCATCGCAGGGAGGGTGAGATAGACAGCACCCAAAACACCTATATTTAGAATCACCGCGGCATAGACCAGCAGCGGATCCCCGATAGCGCCTAACAGCAACGCGTTCCGGCCTAACCATCCCACCTGCGCACCGTAGCGCGCCCGCAGACCGAGCAGCCCAAACAGCATGAACAGGGGACCAAGAACGAACACGATCAACTGGTGGGCTGCCATCAAGATAGAATAGTTCTGAAAATACCAGGCATAGCTGTCGGGGAAAGCATAAATCACCAGGATAAAGAGGAATAATCTCAATCCTGCCAGGATCAACGCCCAGCCGCCCATGCGAGATAAATTGGTTTTGTTCATCTACTCCTCCATTCCCTTCAATCATCCAATGGCCGGTCAGCCAGATTCTCTCTTTGGATTATCCAGCGGCCGAGTAAGAAGTTCCAGATCACTTGACCGCCAACCCCCCAATAAGCGGCGGATAGGCCAAATAATCCAATTAATTGGATCACACCAGAGACAGCACCAAGTATGGCTGTCGGACGGGGCCAGAACTTTTTTATGTAGGCATAGATGTTCACCGCCGTCAGCCAAAGGCCGATCAGGCCCTGCCCGAAAAGGCCGTTGTTATCGGTAATGAATACAAGGCCGTATTTAAGTTTGAGGGTGTAGTAGATATTGTCGGGCATCAGCACGCCTTCTCGCAGCGAATAAACGGTGACGATAGCTGCTCCGACCCAGGCCGCGGCGATCAAAATGAGGAAGGCGATAAACAAGACCGGCTGTTTTCTGGGGGAAGGCAGGAGCATGACGGCCATCACACAAGTGAGGATGGAGATGGTCAGGCTGATCACATCGTTGGCAGGTCCGAAAGGGAGCAGCCACTCAATCTGATTGAAGTCGCCGATGAAGAAGAGGATCAGAAAGACGACGCCAAAGGGACTGAGGATCACGATGGACAGTGAGAGCCGGCCGAGGGCTTTGGAGGTGAAATTGTGCATGAGTTTATCCTTGAAATTGGTCCGAAAATTATGTCAGCAAATTATATTCATCTTTTTGTCATGTTGATTTGTTCATCCAAATCCTCATTTCCTCCGATCATCCTCTGGATGGTCAACGAGATTCTCTCTTTGGATCAGCCATTTTCCCAG
>JARROY010000458.1:0-2914 GCA_037383445.1 Anaerolineales bacterium
TTTTACCACCAACAATTGGTAGAGAAATTTGGCATGCAGGCTGTCCGCCATTTCTTCCACATGGAGATCGAATTTGATAGACCGCCGGAAAAGCCGGAGATCCCGAAAGGGATTGTAATCCGACCGTATGATGAACAAACAGAATTGGAAGCTTTGGCTATCGCCTTTTTGGATTCGTTCCAAGATCATTATGGGTTTGCTAATCGAACAGCTGAAAAGATGCTGGAAAACGTCCGATATGAGATTGCCAATGATCCAAAATATACACCTGAGATGTGGTTTGTAGCTGTGGATGGAGACCAGATAGCCGGGTTTTCAATCTGTGTTCCGAAAACACCAGAAGATCCAGGAATGGGTTATGTAAATGTATTGGGGGTGCGCCGCCCATGGCGAAAAAGAGGGCTTGGGATGGCACTTCTGCGGCATTCCTTTGTTGAATTTTACAAAAACGGTTGTAAGCGAGCCGGCTTGGATGTGGATTCCTCCAGCCTAACCGGAGCGACCCGCCTGTATGAAAAAGGTGGGATGCACATTGTAAGACAGATGGATATGTATAAGAAAGTATTGCGTGAAGGAAAAGACATAACCAACGCTTAACTTTTGGAGATTGGTTTGGATATCGAGATTGAGTACAAAATTAGCTTGGATGAAGTCGACTGGGAAGAACTAAAATCAACCCTTTCGTCCGACCACTTCGATAAAGTAAGGAGATTGGTTTGGATATTGAGATTGAGTACAAAATTAGCTTGGATGAAGAGGACTGGGGAGAACTAAAATCAACCCTTTCGTCCGACCACTTCGATAATGGACGCAGTCCGGCTCAGCTTGAGGAGTCTTTCCGGAATAGTTATGCATCAGTGGTCGCCCAGATCGAGGGTAAGCCGATCGGCACCGCCCGGGTCCTCTCGGATGGCGTGTGCAATGCGTATATTGTTGATGTCTGGACGCTCTCAGATTATCGGCATTTGGGCATTGCCCGGCATATGATGGAAATTCTGTTAAGCCAGTTGCAGGGGCAGCACGTGTATCTTTTTACCGATGATGCGGTCGGGTTCTATCAAAAGCTGGGCTTTGAGCCTCAAGCTATCGGGATGGGAAAGGTGGAAGGAACCTGGTTGAAGAAATCTTAAAGGACTAAACAATGCTAAAAAGCTTATTACATCCGGTCCGTGCAGTGCAGAGTATACTTGCCTTGGACGGGCTGGTTTGGACAGGGATGGGAATCTTCAGTTGGGTCAGCCAGGTGGAAAAATACCCCAATGAGGAGGCTCTTTACAGCCTGCTGGCACTGATGATGTTTGGCAACGCTTTGGTGATGCTGCTGTGTGCCTGGCTGATCGGTAAACGCAAAAAATTATTTTATCTTCTCACGTTAGCTGTGATGATGGTGAACTTAATTCTGACATTCACCGATCAATTTGGAGGATTTGATCTGGCAACCTTGCTGCTGGATATGCTGGTGTGCGGGATTATGATCTTCCGGCGAGAAAACTTTTTACCGGGTACTCGAGTGGGGTATCTGCAAGATAAGAAAATTACCTGATAAAATCTTATTAAAACTTTTAACTGCAAAACTAATGGAGGAAAATTAGATGACCAAAAAACTCAAACGGGCTGATTTCCCACCTGAGAGCAAGTGGAAACCTGAGGACGTGTACCCCACTTGGAAGGATTTCGAAGCCGATTACGATGCTGCTCTGGCGGAGCTGCCAAAGTTAGGCGCATATAAGGGGAAGTTGAAAGATGGCCCATCCGTGATGGCAGATTATTTGGAAGAGACAGTAAAACTGATTCCACGCGTGATCCAGATGATGTCATATGCTAATTTTGCCATGTCCGTGGATAGTGCCGATCAGGTACCGAAAGCCTATGTGGGGCAGGCAATGAGTTTAGCCGGACAGTTGGGGGCAGTGACAGCCTTCGCTGAACCCGAGATGCTTGAAATTGGCGAGAAATTATTGGAATGGACAGAGCAGGAACCGCGCCTGGCGATCTATCATCATTATTTTGATGATTTACTGCGCCAGAAGGAGCACATGCGCTCAGCGGAGGTGGAAGAGGTTCTGGGTTTATTAGCGGAGCCCTTTGCCCAAATCCAACGCACCGCTTCGGAACTGGCAGGAGCGGATATCAAATTTGAACCGGCAGTGGATTCCGAGGGGCAAACTCACCCGGTCACGCAGGGTGCATTGGATACTAATGCCTCCAATCCGGACCGGCAGGTGCGCCGGACAGCCTGGGAAAACTTCTGCGATGGGTATGCCTCTCATATCAATACGTTTGCCAGTAACTACCTGGCGCATGTCAAGGCGCAGGTCTTCAATATGCGCGTCCGAGGCTATTCCTCGGTACTGGAATCGCGTTTAAAACCTTACAAAGTGCCGTTGGAAGTCTTCCATAATCTGCTGGATACATTCAAAGCCAACCTGCCTACCTGGCATAAGTATTGGGATGTGAAACGGCGGGCATTGGGCTACGATAAACTCTACCCGTATGATATCTGGGCTCCGCTGGGGACCAATCCCCCCAAGTTGAGCTTCAAAGAAGCCGTCGAGATGATTGTTGAGGGAAATGCTCCCCTAGGGGAGGAATACACCTCGGTGCTGCGCAAAGGATGCCTGGAAGGCCATTGGGTGGACTGGGCACCTAACGACACCAAACGACAAGGTGCTTTTTCAAGCGGTGGTAAGGAAAAGCTTCCCCCACTGATCATGATGAGCTTTCACGATGACGTATCAGGACTGAGCACACTCTCTCACGAGCTGGGTCACTCAATGCATACTCACTTCATGAACCAGCATCAGCCGCTGATTTATACCATCTCGTATCCCTCAATGACCCTTGCAGAAACCGCTTCGAACACCAACCAGGCCATGACCCGGGCATTTTTGCGTGAAAGCAAAGCGGATGATAA
>JARROY010000459.1:0-2229 GCA_037383445.1 Anaerolineales bacterium
TGGCTCCCTGGTGCTGGTGCTGGTTGCCCTCCCATTTCTGGCCGTCTATCTGCTCAACCAGGACAACTGGTGGGCACTGATTCCCAGCTGGGTGCTGCTGGCGATTGGTCTGATGGTCTTCCTGATCGGTCAGAACATTCTCAATGATGAGCTTGTCGTGACCTACGTGATGTTTTCCATCGCCCTTCCATTCTTCGTGGTTTACCTGACCAACCGTAAAAATTGGTGGGCGCTCATTCCTAGCGGCGTAACCGCTGTGATTGGCTTGGCATTTTTTGCCGGCACAGACTTGGCACAGTATGTCATTCCGGCAGTGCTGTTGATCGCAGGAATTTGGGTGCTCTCCAGATCATTTACCAAGCAAGAGTAACATGTCTCAGGATTCAACCATGGATACCTCGTTAGAAAGCCGCGTCGGTGCTGCCCTGCGCAGACGCGGCTTGCGGTTGGCTGCTGCCGAATCATGTACAGGAGGGCTCGTTGGGCACCGGATTACCAATATCCCGGGCTCATCCACCTATTACATGGGCAGCATCACCGCCTATGCTTACGAAGCAAAAGTCCGGCTGCTTGGAGTTAAGTGGGAAACCCTGGAGACTTACGGTGCTGTGAGCAGCCAGGTCGTCTCCGAAATGGCCCGTGGGGTGCGTCAAGCCATGGCCGCCGATATTGGAATCTCGATCAGCGGGATTGCCGGCCCCGGTGGAGGAACGCCGGAAAAACCGGTCGGGTTGGTCTGCTTTGGGCTGAGCACCAACACGGGCACTTGGACATCCCGCCAGCAGTTCCTGGGTCACCGCGTTGCAGTAAAAGAACAGGCAGCCGATTTTATCTTGAGATATCTGCTGCGCTATTTAGACGGTGAACTATTGTGAATCAGCTTCAAGTAACGATCCGCACCAATTCAAAGGGTAAGGTAATTCCTCTCCGCATCAATTGGGAAGGAAAAGAGCTCTCTATTCTGGGTATCGGGAGGCGTTGGTATTTAGAAGACGGTGAGCACATCCTGGTCATGATCCCTGGTGACCGGGTGGTTGAATTGGTGTACCGGCAGGATAACACTTGGGCTCTCAGACCAATTCCAAGTCAAGGAAAACACTGGTTTGTTTGAATGTCCAATTTCTGAGCAATCACCCTACAATTTCTTATCACCTTTTTGGTATAATAGATAAAAGTTTATCCAAAGCAGGAGTGTACACATATGGCAAAGAAAAAGAAAAAAGGCCCTCAACCGAAAACAGGAACCCCAAAACGGAAAAAGTCCACCAGCCAGATTGTCTTTTCGATCGTGGCTGTATTCATGGTGCTCACCATGATCGTTCCCTATCTGCTTAGCCTTTTCCAATAAAAGGAATACTGCCAAAAGCACACCCCGAAGACCTGAGCAGTCATTACTGCCCAGATCTTTGGGGTGTTTGCGTTAAATGCCACCCTGTCGTCAAGCACTCAGGTGCTTAACCCTCTCCACTTAGACGGTAGCAATCGCCCTCAATCTCTTCTAAAATATAATCGGTTCAATCAAATTGATCTTATTTAGTCAGTTCGATTAAATTGAGATTCAATTGATCAATATCAAAAACCTGCATGAGGAGACTCGCATGACTGAAAACGAAAGCAACCCAACCCTGGTCCTGACCAGTAAAAGCACTTTTATCTGGACAGTTTTGTTGATCGGATGGCTGTTTGACCTCCTGTTTTGGGACAAAGTTCCCGGAATTTCTATCCCCATTTACCTTGCCATCTTGCTAGCCGGGGGATTTTTCCTCGCCAGGCAGCAAAAACTCAGTCCTGCCCCAGGTCTCTATTGGCTGTTGGTTCCAATTATCTTCTTTGCCATCATGACTATCATCCGGCTGGAGCCATTCACTTCCTTCCTGAACACCGTCGCGGCCCTGGTTCTCATGGCACTCCTTTCCCATTCCTTCCTCGGTGGAAAATGGTGGCAGTATACCTTTAAGGATTACCTCACCAGCGCATTTTCGCTTGGCTTAGATGCAATTGTCCGTCCTGTGGCAGTCTTCACTTCCCAGCCCAAACCTGAAACCCTGGAACTACCGGAGGAGACGGATAAAAAACAGGGATTGCGAAAATCACTGGCAATTCTGCGCGGTTTGTTAATCGCGTTTCCGATCGTGTTGGTATTTGCAGGGATGCTGGCAGAAGCAGATCCGGTCTTCGACCAGGCGCTGAGTAAATTCCTGGATTTCTTCAACATCGAAAACCTGGGGG
>JARROY010000460.1:0-3923 GCA_037383445.1 Anaerolineales bacterium
GTGGCATCGTAGAGTTCATCCGGTACCTGGGCAAAGAATTGCCTCAACAAAAAGATATTGAAGACACTCCCCATAAATGGCACGGTCAGTGCTGGCCAGTTGTTGGTCCATGGGATCGGTCCAATCCTCCCGAGCCAGGTAACGGTCAGGAAATTGGGGATGATGTTGACCATGGCGGGAATCATCATGGTGCTCAGCAGTAGACCAAAGATCAGGTCTCTTCCGGGAAATTGGATTCGGGCAAAGGCATAGGCAGCAAAAATGCTGAAAAGCAAGGTGCCCACCAGAGTAATCAGGGTGATGGTCAAACTGTTTACTAAATATTCTGAGAACAAAGCTCTATCCCAGGCTTCTACGTAGTTCTCAAAATGCAGTACTTTTGGGAAAAAGCGAGAGGTCAATGCTTCTCCTATGGTCTTGAGTGAAGTCGAAATCATCCAAATAAAAGGTACCAATGAAACAAAAGCGCCGACTGAAAGGAGCAAGTAAGTGAATATCTTTTGTAGGGTATGCATCCATTTCAGACCACCGACTCTGGATGTGGTGCGTTTTTGAGGTTGCAGTAAACTTGTTTTAGCCATAGAACACCCTCGATCCCTGAACTTTATTATTGATATAGGTCAAACTTAAGATGATGGCGAAGAGGACAAAGGCCATCGCTGAGGCGTAACCATAGCGTAATTTTTCGAAGAATTCAACAAAAATGGCAACGCTGAATGTGTCTACTGTGCCTAATGAAAGACTATCTCGAAATACCCAGATTGTGGCAAAAGCCTTGAATGTCCCTATGATGGCGATCAGGGAGAGGAAATAGGTGGTTGGAGAAAGCAGGGGAAACGTAATGTGCCTGAAAATGTCCCAACGGCTGGCACCATCAATCTCTGCTGCTTCGTTAAGTTCGTTCGGGATATTTACTAACCCCGCCAGATAAATAATAGTATCATACCCAACATAGGTCCAGATCGAATGGATGATAATCACCACCAAAGCCAGGCTTGGTCCGGCAGCCCAGGCTGGCCAATCCCAACCACGCCCGTCAGCAAAGATTTCGAAGATTCCTCTAGGTTCCAGCAGCCATTTCTGCGGCATCATGCCGAGCCCCTTTAGGATAGTGTTGATGGGTGCGGATTCTCGGTAGGAAAACAGCTGCTTGAAGACTGCCGCACTGGCAATGAAAGGAGTCACATAAGGTAGGAAGAAGATCATGCGGAAAATTTCCGATCCTTTGAGCTTTTGGAAAAGCAAGATTGCCAGGAACATGGAGAACGATAGCTGAAAGGGAACCGTCCCAACAGAGAAAAAGACCGTCACTTTAAGACCTTTCCAAAGATCTGGATCCCCGGCAGCGACAATTTGAGGAATTTCTCCAATCAATAACCAACCACCGACCAATAAGGTCATCGCTCCAAAGATGCGCAGCCAGAAGCGACGGTTGTCGATTGCCCCCGAAGCTCCACGCCAAACGAACCAGGCGATTACCAGCAGTATGACGCCACCGCTGATAGTGATGACTTGCGGCCAGATTCCAGGATCAGTGTTGGTTTCCACTGCTGCAGTGTACGCTTTCATGGCTTCAGAATAGGTGTAGTAGATCAGTCCGATCCCAGCCGCAAGGGAGAGCCAAACAAGCATAAATTGGGTTTGATAATTTATATTGCGTGGGGTACGCCGAAGATATAAAAACACAAAGCCTAGTACCAAGGATGTTATTAACAACCAAAAGAATAGGTTAAACTGGGGTTTTACCGCTTGGAAAGACTCTGGCAGTTGATACCACACATAGCGCAGTAACGCACCCCAAACAGCAGCATGAACCATGGCGGGTAAGATCATTATCCAGGGTTTCTCACCATTTTCTTGTGCTGTTTTGACGATCTTTCGCAGTAGAAAATATACTCCTGCCAAAGCTCCTATTGCAAGGAAGAATAAAACCACATAGGTCAGGTTTCCTACGGCTTTGGTGTAGTTGGTTAGTCCAAGATAATCCGATTGTTTGATGCGCCATTTGTGCAAACTGACGTACAAAGCAAATCCAACAGGAAAAATACCAAATAAGAAGATGAGGAAAACTGCAGGGGCTATGAACAGGTACCCAGTGAGATACTCACGCAAGAAGCGCATTCTCCGAGGGGTAAAAATAGCTTGTGTGCGATCTAGAATACCCATGGACGACCACCTTTTAAGATGTTTTATTGACTAATTATACCAACATTAAATATTAGTGGACGAACGCAATAATTATTTTATCTAATTACCAATTAACCTTTTTAATAAACCATTTTAAAGAATGCAGCAGGCTCATTTGAACCTGCTGCATCTGCCAAGGGTGGCTGTTTGGAGGGGGTTTTATCGATTAGTTCTTCCCGTATTGGTTCTCGTCTCCGTCCGGATCACAATTGGTACAATCTGGGTTTCCACCAGGCCCACCATTTCCGGGGGGTTCAGGGGGCTGAGGTCCATTTTGATTCTGGTCGCCATCGGGGTCGCAGTTGGTGCAATCCGGATTACCTCCGGGTCCTCCAGGGCCTGGTTGGTCTGGCTGTGGACCGTATTTGTTTTCATCTCCTGCTGGAACACAATCCTGGCAGTCCTGAGAAGTATCCTTTACTTCTGCATCGGCTGAGGTATCAGTCTGGCCGTGTTTGTATTCATCCCCCGTGGGTTCACAGCAATCGCAGTCCGGATTCCCATATTTTTGTCCTGGGCTGGCACCTTGACCATCAGACTGCTGCCCATACTTATTTTCATCACCAATCGGGGTGCAATCGCAGTCTAATAGTTTGAATTCTAAGTTTGCTACATCTGGCTGACCCTGGTATTGGTTCTTGAATTCTCCAGGATTCCCCAGGCCAAATTGCAACTGGAACATGAACTGGTTCATCAGCTGGAGCGCCATCCCGATCGGTCCTTCGGCATCCCCGCCTGCCTGGGTCTGAACTTGGGCAAGGGTTTGAATCTGATTCTGAGCCATGTTCTGGGCTTGCACCATGATTGCTCCCATGCCATCACCCTGTACCTGAGCGGCATAATGCAGGGCATACACCAGATGCTGCTGCAGTTGCTCCAGGGTGCCTCCATCCGGGACGTCTCCTTGCTGGGTTTGCTTGACCATTTCCTTGACCCTGTTTTGGGCCAGGGTCATATGTTTGATGGCCAGTTTAGCCGGGTCGTCCATTATGCGCAAACTGGCATTTTCCATCGCCAATTTGGCATCATAGAGGGGTGAATCTGGCAGGCTGGTAAGGGCAAACGCGAACACACCCGTGGTTAGGCTGAAAATAATACTGGATATTAGGATTATGCGCACCAATGCCGTACTCATTACGAATCTCTCCTTTCGAGTGTTGTCATATCCCAATGGTCTTGGGTTTAGCACTTGTCTAGTCATCTGTTTAATACGTTTGACCAGAGGAAGAGATACGGTTTTGGCTTGGTTTTGGGAAATTAAAGAAATAAATTTATTGCGCTCAGCTTCCATTTCCTGCGGTGCGGGATAGTCCACCGGTTCGAGGATTTTCAGGATTTTTGGTACATCGATCTGATGTTTGAAATCCTTTTGATTTATGGATATTTTTTTCATTTCTTTATCCTTCCATCACCTCGGATAGCATCCGGCGCAGGGCATTTAAGGCCCGGTTCTGCAGCGATTTTATGGCTCCAACGGATTTGTGCATGATCTCCGCAACTTCCTGGTTGCTTTTTCCTTCTAAATATTTGAGGACGATGACGGTTCTTTGTTCGGGGGTCAGGGTTTTCAACGCTTTTCGAATATAGGTCTCAGAGATCTTTTGGTCTACTATTTCAGGAGGTAACATAGACTTTTCTGCCACTTCTTCATTTAGGGGGAGATGGTTGCGATGGTTTTGCTTGCGGTAATGGTCGATCAACAAATTTTGAGCCGTGCGGTAGAGCCATGGCGAAAC
>JARROY010000461.1:0-2210 GCA_037383445.1 Anaerolineales bacterium
GCGGTGCCCAAAAATATGGCATCTACGATATTCTGCCCGAAAGCCAGGTGCGGTATAACGAGACCTACGGTGCCTTACTGGTCGATGCCACCCCACAGCAGCTTCGGTTCAGGTTTTATAATATCGAGGGGGAATTGGTGGATGATTACTCGATCACCAGCGATCCATGATTGAGTAATCCATCAGATAAAAAACAGGTAAACCAACAGCTATTCCGCTCTCATATCCATTAAGCATTCCCGCGTGGTAAACACGTGGTACCCGTTTCGCCTCATCCGGTCGATGATCATTGCCGCTTCTTCTTTCAGGTGAGAAATTACCGCATCGGTCACAATACAAGGGACAAAATCATAACAGTAGGCGTCAAAAATGGTGGCGTTGATGCAATAATGGGTGTAAGCGCCGACTACTACTACCCGATCAATATTGTCCTCCCTCAATAAATCCGCAAGATTGGTGTTGAAAAATGCACTGTAGCGCGTTTTTGTAACCACCGCGTGGGTTGTTGAAACCCTGATCTCGGGCAAGATGGCGGCTTCTGGTGTATCCTCGATCAATTCTGGTTTTCCAGCGGATTTCATCTTCAAATCCCAATTTGAACCATCGGCTTTGTAGCGCGAGACCACATGAAAAACAGGTAACGAATGTTCGTCAAATTGGTCTATCAGCCTGTTTATATTGTTGATCACTTGATCGAGGTTAACGCGGCGTTCCCCCTCCCGGAAGAAGTACTCCTGCATATCTATAATCAGCAAAGCGGATCGGGCATTTTGAGTCAAAGGTAATTTCAAAATACTGTCCTCCTATTTAAAAATTTGAAACCAACCAGGTTGTTATAAAATTACGGCTTCGAGCTCAGCGGTTGGCACGTGTCCCCTTGAGCACATCCAGTGAAACGAGCAACACCCAGATCAAGTAGCTAATAACGGTAAACCACTCCATGATGGCGCCCGGACCATCGCTCAGGAACGTAAATAGAAATACGACATCGATTGCGCACACAAGGAACCCGTATAGGGAGACCCACCGTGAAGTCCCACTCATCCTCCAGAAAGCCAAGCCGAATGTCAGCAACACAACGATTAAAGAGAAGAAGATCAGCAGACTCCAGGATTCGTGTTCGTTTACGTTAATGTTTGTTAAATCGTTTATTTCGATGACGCGCTCCGGATAGACGCCTGACATCAAGATTGAGATGCCGTTGATGATGCCTGCAAACAACCCGAAAATCAGAATCCACCTGCGCCCGTGTTGCGAGTAATGTGCATAGACCGCGATGAAGAACAGAAGCACAGCCAGGCCACCAAGAATAACTCCCAAAATGTAAAAGATCGCTCCATCTGGACTGATGTCTGGATTCCCAAGCGTGCTAAGATACATGTCAAGTGGGGAGATACTACTTGGAAACTGTGCAATAGCGATGATGGTGAATGAAATATAGCACACGATAAAAGCAAATCCGAAGATCGTCCCTAAAGGTCTTCTTGCTGTGACTTGCTTTTTCCCCTGCATTTCATTTGCATCCATTCGGATGACTCCTTTCTCAAGTCTCCAAGACTAAAGGTTCATCGCTGATGAGCGCTGCCAAACAGGGTGGGTTAACCAAAGCAAGGGGATCTAATTCCTGGCGGCAGGTAAAGTATGTTATGACCAGTGCTCCTCTGGAGGTTGGGTTCATCATGCTGGCTTAGCCTCTTCCCTTTAGCAAGGTCGAAGAATTTCTCGTACGATCAAGAGTACTCATCGTCCTAAAAGTCTCAAGTGACCATAAGATTTCCAGTGTTTAATGTCTTTCTACTTATCTATACGTCAATCGGTTTAGAAGGTTGTATACAATCTGGTTCTAGTGAATCTAAAAGTTTTATCTTTCTAATTTCTTATCTCAAAACACGATTTTTAAGAACTTATTTAACTTAAGCTGCTACCCTATGTTGGAATTATGATTGGGTTCGATCAATTTACCCCTTCCAGCCGACAAGGTCGTCGTCCTCCCCCTTTCAAGGGGGAGGAAAGAGGCTAACCCTTTATTCAAACGGTTAGGTAGGTGGGGGTTGTTGAAAAAAACTAAAAACCCCTCAATATTATTGTTAGGTAGCAACTTATATTTGCCGAGTAGTGGCTTTTTCAAAAGTCTGATGTTTCCAACAGGTTAAACAGCCGCTTTGGTCCGACCGATCAACTTAGCATGTCAGCTGTGTCCCTTAGGGGAA
>JARROY010000462.1:0-4377 GCA_037383445.1 Anaerolineales bacterium
GACTCTGATGATCGCCAATAAAATCACGCCTCCGTAAAATTCATCGCACCATTAAAATGGCAGAGGGTTACAATAATAGAGTATAAATAGGTTATACAACCGGGCAGAGACTTCACAGAAATTTTCCCGACCTGTTCAGCCTCTGGTGTCTAAAAAGAGTCTGTTCAATTGGTTCAGATAAAGGAGATGTGACCATGTGGAAACCGAAATACCAAGTTTTGACCATCCTATTGATGCTGGCTTTCATTCTGGCAGCCTGCGGCGGTGGTAGTTCCGCCATGTCCCCGGAAGAACTGATTGCGGCTTCGGCCACCCACATGAACGATCTGGCGGGGTTTGAATTCGGTCTCAAATATGACGGGGAACCAGTGATCATGGATGCCGATGGATTGACCAAATTCACCTCGGCCACCGGCCAGTTTAATGCGCCTGACCAGGTCAGCGCCACAGTCAAAGCCTCCGCTGCCAGTATGGTCGTCGAAATCAAAATGATCGGCACCAATGGGCTCAGCGGTGGGATGATCGATCCCGGCACCCTGGACATTGGTCTATGGATCGATGCTGAAACCCTCGACGTGCACCGGGTTCAGGTTGAGGATGCAACAGGAGGGACCTGGCAGCTGGATATGTGGAACTTTGGCAGCACATTTGATATCCAACCGCCGCTGTAAACCAGACGATAAAACCCACCATACCCATGGCTGATCGATGAACTTAAAAGACCTGTACAGTTCACGCGGCTTCAAGGTCGCCCTGATTGCCCTCCCAATTTTTATCGGCGCCCTCGACCTGACAGTTGTCTCTGCAGTCCTGCCGCATGTCATCCTCGATCTAAAGATCCCGCTGCAAACCGGGCTGGACGATGCCGCCTGGATCGTAACCGGCTACCTGTTAGCCTACAGTCTCTCCATGACCTTTATGGGCCGCCTCTCCGATCTATACGGCCGTCGCCGCGTGTATCTGGCGGCGTTGGTCATCTTTGGGCTGGGGTCTTTTCTCGTCGCTGTCGCCCACCTCTGGCCCACCCGACTGGCGCTGCGCGGCTATTATTTGGTAGCCAGCGGCCGGCCGGATGTTTCATATGTCACTTTATATGTGCTGATCGCCGCCCGCATGATCCAGGCTTTCGGCGCCGGCACGATGGTCCCGGTAGGCATGGCCCTGGTCGGCGATCTCTACCCTGCCGGGCAGCGCGCCCGCCCGTTGGGGATCAACGCAGCAGTCGACACCGCCGGTTGGGTGGTAGTGCACCTGTACGGCGGTATCATCGTGCGCTTCTGGAGCTGGCAGATGATCTTCTGGCTCAATCTTCCCTTCTGCCTGATTGCCTTCGTGTTAATCTGGGTATTGCTGCGCGGTGCGGAAGAAGTCCACCGCCGTGAGGGACGCATGGACTGGCTGGGAGCGCTGCTGATCACCCTGTGCCTGACCATGTTTAACCTCGCACTCGGTTCCGGGTCGGAGGCTTCCACCAGCGCCAGCCTGGCCGGGGAAGCAAATTTATCTGATTACATGATTCCGCTGCTGGTAGCCGCATTGGTGGCGGCAGGTCTGTTCGTTTGGCGGCAGCGCCGTACGGACAGCCCGCTCGTCGATCTCGATCTATTCAAGCTGCCCGGGTACCGCCCGGCCAGTTTGGCGAATTTCCTTGTCGGGGTCGCCATGTTCATCGCCATCGCCAATGTACCTCTGTTCATCAATTCGTTGATCGCAGAATCAGCCGAGCAAGGTGCCTGGGACAGCGGTTGGATGCTCTCGGCGCTGACCGTACCGATGGCACTGGCAGCGGTGCCGGGAGGTTGGCTGGCCGATAAGCGCGGCTACCGCCTGCCCTCTATCACCGGTTTGCTGATGGCGGTGGCCGGGTTCTTGGTCATGACGCAGTGGACCGCCCAAACCACGTATGCCGGTATGGCGCCCGCCCTGACCTTCACCGGGATCGGATTTGGCCTGATCATGGCACCCGTAGCCGCGGCGGTAATCAACGCCTCCCCAGAAGAGCACCGCGGCACCAGTTCAGCCCTGGTGATCATCTTCCGCCTGATCGGTATGACGATTGGCGTTTCGGGCATCACCACCTACGGCCTGCGGCGGGTTAACTTCCTCAACAAACAGCTCATCCAGCCGGATATGGATTTCCAGGCCATGCTGGTGACCACCATGCATGTCACGGAGCGCGTCATCAGCGAGACCTTTATCATCGCCGCCGTGGTCACCGCCCTGGCGATCATCCCGGCCATGATGCTGCGCGGCCGATCCAAAAACGCCGCTCCCGCCGCGCCTCCTCCAAAATCACCGACGGATCACTCTCCCCGATAAACTCCAGCGCTCTGGTGCGCGAGTACCCCAATTCTCGCACCGCAGTGGCGGCCGCCTCTATCCGGGACGCACGGTCTGCGGGGATATCGGCGCTCAGCTCCACTTCCAGGTAAAGCTGCCCCGGGTCTACCTCGGCCGGGTCCAGCACCACTTGCTCGCCGGATCCGGCACGCCCCTGGTGATAGGCCAGCACCGGCCGCCCGTCAAAGGCAATCCAATTGAGCATCTGGGTGAAGATCCCGGCCAGGGCCTGCTCTGCTAAATCCTTATACGGTGCCAGGCTTTTCAGCCCGCTCTGGGTGGCCAGGTTGAGCGTGGCGAACGCCATCCCGGCCGGGAAGTCCCCAGTCTGCAGGACGCGCGGCACAGTGCTCTTGTCGATGCGTTTGGCCACCCGGTCGGCGATGGTTGACAGGCTGGCATCCAACCCGGGGGCGTCCATCGGCTCCAGCTTATGCCCGGGCGGGACAAATGCCATCCGCCCCGGCTCGCCGTAATCCACCTCCACATGGTCGGTCACCCCCTCCACTTTGAGCCGCGGCGCGGCGGCATAGGCGATCACCTCGCTGGTCAGCAGCGTCTCGAGGATGTTCTGTGTCTCCCACTGCCCCGATTGGTACACTGAGTAAAGCAGGGGGACCCGCTGGTGGGCGGGATCCTGCACCAGGGTCGTGCCACCAACCCGCGCCACCCAGGGCAAAAATCCCAACCCGTGGGCCTGGCGCACAATCTCAAAGGGGTGGGCACTGCCATCCAGCCCGGCGGCCGGCAGCATGGCACTCTGATCTTCGTGCAGAAACGCCCATACCACCCGGTTCTCGTGGTCGATATAGTCGTATAAGGTGGCATAGCGCAGGTCCTCGCCGCCGCGTTCCCCCAGCCGCTGCTCGATGGAGCGGGCATGTTTGCCCCAAAAGGCGACCACATCCGAGACCGGCATCACCCGCCGCAGCAGGACTGCTTCCGCAATCCAATCGGAGTAGCGCACATGCACCTGCCGCGGGCTGCGCACCAGGATGGCAAACGCCCCGGAACGCTCGGCGGCAGACAGGCGGGTAACATCTCCTCCCGCGGCCCGCACCGCCTGGATCTGCTGGGGGAGGTAGACCACCTGCGCCACTACCTCGTCGTACAGCAGCGCACTGAGCACGATATCGCGCAACACCGAGGCCTGGCGGCGGCGGTTGGCCAGATGGAACAGCCATCCCAGGGCACGCTCCACCAAATCGGCCTGCCTGTCCGAGCCAGCACCCAACCCAACCGGCAGCACCTTGATGCGCGGCGCCGCACTGGACAGCACACGCACACCGGCGCGCAGGGCGTCATGCGGGTCAGTGCTGACCACCTTGTGCATCCAGCGCAAACCGGCGATCTCCTCCGGCAGATTCCAGCGGCTCTGCCACATGGCTTCCATCGCCTGCTGCATGCGGTTCTTCTGGGCGTCCTGCTGCACCATTTGCCCGGCCGTTTCTAAATACGCCTCTAAACTTTTCATTTTCCCTCCTTCACTTGCTTCAACGGATCATTAGGTTTTCGTCAAACATATCCGGTGGTCTCGATACATCCCGAGAAATTCTCTCGGGGCACTCGACCAACTGAGTATTCTATTCATTTACCTGAGTTATGGATAATTTTCACCTGGAGAAAAATTTGGAGTTCTATAACCCCTTCCCACCTGCTAAAGCAGGCACCCTTCCCCTTTTTAAAGGGGAAGGGGTTAAAAAATTTAATCCATTATTCCTTACCCATAACTTGTTCTTTAAAGATATCCATACCTCATCCCCGCCCCAATTGGGTGAACGGGTTGGTGGTGCGCCCCCGGCCGCGCCGCGGCATCAGATGTGGAGCGCCGACATACAGCATCCAATACACGGCATCCAGGGTGTCGTCGTGGGCACCCTGCGGCCAGGCGACCCACTCCTGCTCAAAGGCGCGTAAATAAGGTGTTTCCACATCCGAGAGCCACGCCCGGCGGAACTGGAACAGCGGGGCCATGCCCATCTCGAAGCGTTCTCCCTTGCTGCTGCGCCCGGTGTGCACCTGCTGAATCGGGAGACC
>JARROY010000463.1:0-1237 GCA_037383445.1 Anaerolineales bacterium
GGACAAGATCCAATACCCAATTCCCAGGCAGCCAGCTGCATGTAAGCAGCGGCTTGACCTGCGTCGAACAAGATGCTGAAGCGTTTTTCCATTGGAGGCGTAATGATCGCTACCCCCATTGCGGCTCCTGCCAGATGCCATGCATTCTTCCCCAATTGGGATAATGACTTTAGGGTTTGTTTATCGCGGATTGCGATAAAATGCCAAGGTTGCCGGTTCTTGGCAGACTGTGCCCGGCGTCCGGCATTCAAAATTTCCCACACAGCCTCTTCTGAAAGTAGTCGATCCTTAAATTCTCGCACAGCTCGTTTTGTGGTTATAGCTGTTTTTACATCCATGATTTGATACCTCCACTATTTCAATTGCGGAAGAACTGAACTTGCCATTGCCTCCAACCGGTCTGTTTCATCTTGAGCGAGCCATTGAAGCATTATACGTTGGACACCAGCTTCGGCTAGCTTCCCAAGTTGATCCACAAGTTGGTTGGCTGTCCCTACCGCCATGCCATACCTTTCCCATAACTCTTCTGCAGTTTTTTTCCCACCCGTCCGACTTTCGACCAGGAAATTTACTTCACGATCATCGCGGCCAAACTCACAACCATTCATCAATGAACGCCTGATCGAATGCGGATCTCGCCCTTCTTTGTCAGCCAGTTGATCTAATAAGGCATTTCTTTCCAGCACCTTTTTTACAGAGCAATAGACACCATTCCACTCACTGGCGAATTTGGCCGCCAATGGTAACGTACGTTTGGGACCATTCCCTCCAATTAGAATCGGAGGACCTCCTGCTCTCTTTGGGCGAGGTAACAAAACCCCATCATCAATCCGGTAATAGTCTCCCTGAAAACTTGATGGTTGGTCTGATTTTATTAATCGGGTAATGATTTCTAGCCCTTCTTCAAACCGTTGAAAACGCGGGGCAATATCCAGCAGGTCCCAACCAAATTTCCGATGCTCACGTTCCTGCCAGCCTGCTCCAAGACCTAATACCAACCTCCCGCCAGAGAGATCATCAACTGCTACGGCCATCCGGGCAAGCATAGTTGGATCTCTGAAGGAAAGTGGGGATACCAGCGGACCGAACTCGATTCTCTCCGTTTGGCTGGCTAACCATGCTAACGATATCCAGGTTTCCAAAGATTCTTTATCAGGCGGATTGGCATTTGTGTAGTGATCTGAGCGATACAAGCCTGCAAATCCCATTTCCTCAGCGATTTGAACAAACCGCTTCC
>JARROY010000463.1:1260-3459 GCA_037383445.1 Anaerolineales bacterium
CTGCCCTTCGATCATCAACGCAACTTCTATCATGGAATACAAGCTCCTATTTTATTGAGGATCATACCGGAAGGTCCCACTGTTTAAGCACTCCCTGAAGACGGGATTCCCAGAAAGGATCTTCTGACATCGGGCTGGAACCAATCTGATCTTCCCACTCCTGGCCCAAAAGCGATTGGGTTACCGCCAATGCGCAGGCTGCACCCGCGCCCAGATCATATCCTCCTTCTAAAAATACAGCCATCCTTCCTTGGCACTTTCGGTTTGCAAACTCGGTGAATTGTTGGATCAGTCGCCCATACCCTGATGCAGTAGCTAATTGGTGGCCTAATGGATCCCTCCAATGAGCATCAAAGCCTGCGCTGATCAGCAGCATTTCGGGGTTAAAATCTTCCAACAAAGGATGAACAGCCGTATCCCAAGCAGCCTGCCGAGCCTCGTCACCAGCATAAGGGGGGAAAGGGATGTTCAAGTTAGTGTTCATACCCTCTCCTGCCCCCATTTCTGAGGTTAAGCCCGTCATTGGATAGAGAGGATATTGGTGTATTGAACAATAAAACACTTCCCCCCGATGGTAGAAGATATCTTGAGTACCATTCCCATGATGAAGATCAATATCAACGATCGCAATTCTTTTAGCATCATGGGTTTGTAAAATATATTCAGCAGCCAAGGCAATATTATTTAGCAAGCAAAATCCCATCGCCTGATTGGGAGTAGCATGATGGCCAGGCGGTCGGCACAATGCAAATCCGTACCTGGCTTTCCGAGTGAACACAGCATCTGCTACAGCAATCCCACCTCCTGCTGCGTTCAGCGCCAGCTGCCAAGAGGCTGTGGTGAGATATGTATCTGAATCAAGACTTCTTCCCTGTTGACTGGCTTGCTTAACTCGCTGCACATGCTCTTCAGAATGAATCGAATACAGCACAGACTGGGGAATATTCGCTGCTTCCACAAATCCTGATTGTTCCCAGATTCCCATCTCCTCAAGTTTTTGCCGGATAACCTCAATTCTCTCTGGGCGCTCTGGATGATTGGGGTATGCATGCAGTTGGTGATTTTCTGGATAAAACAGGACCAGATCTTCCATGGTTTCAAAGCCTAATCTTAATTTTGATCAGTTTAAGACGATATGATATTAACCATCCTTAGGATAAGTTAACCGTATTATAACCCAGCAGATTAACCGGCAGCCATCTCCCAGTACCCAGGCTGGTATTTCCCAATCATTAAAATTTGAACCCGAATTTTCAAGCTGCAATTATTAGTTCATACCAACGTTTTTACCTCTTCGAGGGTATGATGTAAATGCAATAGACCATCATTAGACTCTGGATCACAAGTCACCTGACCGTGACTAGAGAGTAAATTGAGCAAAAAATTTCCTTGATCGGAGTCTAAGTTTTCGATGAGCATGGTATTCCCGGATTCTGTTTCTATGACAGCATTAACCTTCCCCTTATTGTAGCCCTTCGTCCAAAATGAAACCCGGTATCGAATAATTTTAGAGCTTGGCATCGCACACCGCCTTTACTACTGACTAATGCAACCCCAAAGTTTACAATTTAATTATATAAGGATTTCAAAAATTTGACAGTCTAAGATTGATGAATCCGATCAAACAAACTGGTCTATATACCAGTTTAAACTTTATTCTTATCATAAGATGATTGAAGTTAAATCCTTTATAACATAGATTAACCGGTAATCTTTATAGAAAATAAATCTCCAAAAACCACCAGTTGACTTGGAACATGTTTTTCTCTATTATTAAGTTGGAATATAAATGATTGATCGGGGATATCCATATGGAAAAATTAGACCGCGATGAAAGGTTAAGATTCTATCTCTTGGGGCCGCCTAAGATAACCCATCATGGAAAGACGTTATCTATTCCTCGCAGACAGGTTAGGATTTTACTCTATTTATTGGCCAGCCAGAATCAACCCATACCCTTCCAGACCCTGCATTATCTTTTCTGGAGCCAACAACCGGAAACTGTTTGCCGCAGAAATTTATCTCACTTGTTTACCCATATTCGTAGCGCTCTCCCCCAAAATGATGTCCTGATTCAATCAAGTGTTTCAATGGGGCTCGAACCGGACAAGATTTGGTCGGATGTGATCGAATTTGTAAAATTAGCCTCCAAAACATGTCATTTGGAAAACCTGCCTGATTTCACCCTTGCCCACCAGC
>JARROY010000464.1:0-2195 GCA_037383445.1 Anaerolineales bacterium
GGAGGGATTTGAACCCTCGTCCGAGTATTCCCCGGAACCCGCTTAGCAGGCGGGCGCACTAAACCAGGCTATGCGACCTCCCCAGTATGTGTGTTATGGAGCTTATGGTTCAAACTCCGAACAATCGAGATTTCATCTTGATTGTCAGGCGGAGGGAGTGGGATTCGAACCCACGGTGAGCTATAAACCCACATCTGTTTTCAAGACAGACGCCTTCGTCCACTCGGCCATCCCTCCAAGGCGCTCGGGTGAAGCAGAAGACCCCTCCGAGTGCGAGGTATTGTACCACAGGCAATATACCGGTTCAATAGGATTGATCCTCAATTCTCAGGGGAGGGAGACGCCCGAATGAGGTTCGACCAACCGGCTTTAAATTCAGTTATACTTGTAGCAGAAAAATAAAATTTGATCGATATGAAATGTCGATCACGGAATGCAGACAAGGAGAACGATTAAGATGACTGAAAAACTTGCATGGGTTGATGAAGAGCTTCAAGCACTGCATGAAGCTGGCCTGTACAATAACATTCGCACCCTCGGTTCCGCCCAAGGGGCATGGCTGGTGGTGGATGGCAAACAGGTGCTCAACTTTTGCTCAAACAATTATTTAGGGCTGGCTAACCACCCCCGGATTAAAGCGGCAGCCAAAGAGGCCATCGACAAAATGGGAGTGGGCCCTGGCGCTGTGCGCACAATTGCAGGGACGATGGATTTACACGTCCAGCTGGACGAACGGCTGGCGAAGTTCAAGGGGGTGGAATCAGCTATCACCTTCCAGTCCGGCTTTACCGCCAATTTAGGCACTATCCCAGCCCTGGTGGGCAAACAAGATGCCATCTTCTCGGATGAACTCAACCATGCCAGCATTATCGATGGCTGCCGCTTGTCGGGCGCAAAGATCATCCGCTACAACCACACCGACCCACAACACCTGGAAGAACAGCTCAAAGCCCACCGTCACGAATACCGCCGGGCGATGGTGATCACCGACGGCGTCTTCAGCATGGACGGTGATATCGCCCCACTGGATAAGATTTATGCCGTCACACAGAACTACGATGTCGTCCTGATGGTGGATGATGCTCACGGAGAAGGGGTGATGGGTAAGGGTGGACGCGGGATCGTGGATCATTTTGACCTCAATGGCAAAGTGGATGTCGAGATCGGCACGCTTTCCAAAGCCTTTGGCGTGGTGGGAGGCGTGGCTGCCGGAGACCCGAAGGTGGTGGAATGGCTCCACCAGCGCGGCCGGCCGTTCCTATTCTCATCTGCCATGACTGTGCCGGATGTGGCCGCCTGCCTTGCCGCAGTTGATCTATTGGAGGAAACAACCGAACTTGTCGACCGCTTATGGTCGAATACCGAGTTATTTAAGACTGAGATGCGCAATCTGGGTTTCGATACCGGCAAATCGGTCACCCCAATTACCCCAGTCATGCTTGGGGAGGCACAGCTGGCTCAGGAATTCAGCCGGGCGCTGTACCAGGAGGGTGTGTTTGGCATGGCGATTGGCTTCCCAACCGTGCCGCGCGGCACGGCTCGCATCCGGGTGATGATCTCTGCGGCCCATTCCAAAGATGATTTGGAGCAAGGTCTGGCCGCGTTTGAAAAGGTGGGCACATCTCTCGGTGTGATCTAGCCGAAGGATATAACAGGCAGGTCCATACACCTGCCTGTTTCGATTCCGCCTAAAAGTTATTCTCAGTTGACATTCGAATAAGGAGCAAGAAATGGAAAAGAAACTGGCTCAGCTGAAAGAAAAAATGCGTGTCGTGCAGGATTTTGAGTTTATCAGTGAACTGCTCTTCTGGGATCAATCCACGTATATGCCTCCAGGAGGGGCTCCAGCCCGCGGCCGGCAGATAGCCATGCTGGCAGAGATGCAGCAGGAAAAGCTGGTCGATCCAGAGATTGGTAAATTGCTCGATGCTCTTCAACCATGGTCGGAGACTCTGCCCTTCGATTCGGATGAGGCTGGGTTTGTCCGCGCCACCCGCCGGGTATACGAACAAGCTGTCAAGATACCACCCGCCTTGATCGGTGAAAGATATGGCCATGCGGCTGACTCCTATCAAAAATGGACCGAAGCCCGCCCCAATAATGATTTCAAAAGTATGCAGCCCTTTTTAGAAAAAACCCTGGACATCAGCCGCAGGATCGCGGACTGCTTCCCCGGCTACGAACATATCGCCGAC
>JARROY010000464.1:2236-3382 GCA_037383445.1 Anaerolineales bacterium
CGCTGATCGGCTTCCAAGACTACGGGATGAAGGCATCCCAGATTAAAGAGATTTTTTCCCAACTGCGCCGGGAATTGGTCCCCTTAGCAGAAGCGATCCTGGAAAAAGAGCCTGTCGATAACCGTGTGCTGTTCCTGGAGTACCCGATCGATCAACAGGAAGATTTGGGAATCAGAATCGTCAAGGATTTTGGCTTCGATTTTAAGCGTGGCCGCCTGGATACCACTCATCACCCCTTTATGACCAACTTTTCACTGAACGATGTGCGCATCACCACCCGGTATAAGCTGAATGACCTGGGGGATGGGCTGTTCAGCACGATGCACGAGTCGGGGCACGGCATGTACGAACTGGGGATCAACCCCGCTTATGAAGCCTCTCCCCTCGGGGTTGGTACTTCCGCTGGCGTTCACGAGAGCCAATCCCGTTTATGGGAAAACATCGTCGGGCGTAGCCGGGGGTTTTGGAAGCATTACATGCCGATCGCCCGGGAAATTTTTCCCGACCAATTGGGTTCGGTGTCGGTGGATCAATTTTACAAAGCGGTCAATAAAGTGTCTCGTTCCCTGATCCGGACGGATGCAGATGAAGTGACCTACAATCTGCACGTGATGATCCGCTTCGACCTGGAACTGGCCTTGCTGGAAGGTTCGCTGGAGATCAAAGACCTGCCTGAAGTCTGGCACACCCGCTATCAGCAGGACCTAGGCTTGCGCGCCCCGGACGATCGAGACGGTGTGCTTCAAGATGTGCACTGGTACTCAGACATGATCGGCGGTCAATTTCAGGGCTACACCTTGGGCAATATTATCAGTGGGTTGTTCTACTCCCGTGCTTTGCAGGATCATCCCGATATCCCAGATGAGATAGCTGCTGGTAGGTTCGGTACTCTGCACACCTGGCTGGAAGATCATATCTACCAATTCGGGAGCAAATATACCGCCCGGGTACGGATTGAGAAGGTGTCCGGGGGCTCATTGGTGATCGACCCGTATATGGATTACCTCAGAACCAAGTACTCAGAGATATACGCGCTGTAATCAGGGCTTTGAGATATTTCATTAAAACAACATGATGCAAGGAGTGAGCGGTCATGTTGGTTTTTTGTTAATTTATCAATTTTAAATGGTATGAGAGATTGATTTT
>JARROY010000465.1:0-2181 GCA_037383445.1 Anaerolineales bacterium
CTGATCAATACCGTATCCGGGAACATTCTTCCATAGGCGTCCACAATGACTGCTTCAGAATCAACCAACAGCATCGTTGCATCCCCATCAACTTCTTCGACCATACATGCGAGGTCATTGGCCTGGTCGACGCTCAAGTCCGTCACAACCATCTTGCGGGCTTCTTTTACCAGCTCAGGGATATTTTCCCAATTGTCAGCATCGAGAACAGCGTTCATAATCCCATGGATGACCATGTTCTGGCGCTCGAAGCGGCCGAAGTAATCTGGTCCGACTCCATTTGGAGAAAGAATTCGCACAAAATCAAGGGTCTGCAAACCATCCAGGGTTTGCTCACCTTCTGGGAAGGACCCAAAATTTTCACCACTCGCATCAATTGCTTCATCCAGGGTGATGGTGACACCATCTAGCGTATCTACCAGATCAATAAATGCGTCCCCATTGATCGTAATGTATTTGTCTGGAATGAACTCAAATGCGTCAACAATAGTTTGCGCCAGAACTTGGGTTGCCTTCTGAGTTAATACCTGATCGGGATTACCCGTTGCATTTTGGTAAGCTGCCAAATAAATTTGGTTGAGCGGCGCCATGATCCCTAACTCATCCACCAGATCTTCAGGAGTGTCAACCCATAAGTCTGCTGGAATGGCGAGAATACTGGCGGAAACCTCGTCAAAATTAACCACCACCAGACGAATGGCATCCGCTCCCGGATGGCCTAGCTCAAGGGGAGAGGCGATGCCAATCTCCAATATTCTCATAATCCCTGAATTACCACAAAAGAGTTGCTTGCTGGATGAAGGATCTGCGGAAGTCGATTTTTTTGCTAGTTGTGGAGGGATATCGAGTTCCAATGGCGGGCCCAAGGGTTTTTGAAGTGCATATTTAGCAAAGATGACCCCTGTTGGAACTACAAATAATAGTATCAATACAATCAAAAATATTTTCTTTTTCATTTTTCCCTCCGTTACCAATAGTTAGTGCTTTTTTATTCTACATTAAACCTTAACCTGGTTTCAAGGATGAGTTTTGTTGCAGCAATAAAAGTTGGTGCTCATGTCATTGGAATACAAACATGCTGAAAGACCTTTTTCATAATTGTTTCGCAACTCTCATCAAAAAAACCTTTCAATATTTCCTACTTCAAAACCCACTGATTTTGTGACTGTCTCAAACTTTTCTTATCAGTTCCACATCTTCAAGATGATTCAAATGGGTCAATAAATGAATGATACAATTCTAACCACTTCATCCAACACAATGCTGAAGAGTACAATATAGAGCGAATTTCCAATCTAAAACAAGGAGAAACTTATGGCTGATCCCCGACTTAAAAAGCTGGCCGACTTACTGGTAAATTACTCCGTAAAGGTAAAGCCCGGCGACTGGGTTTATATCAATTCCAGTGTGGTTGCAATCCCCCTGCTGACCGAAGTTTACCAGAAGGCTCTTCAGGCAGGTGGTAATGTCAATGCCAATATTTATACTGATGACCTGAATGAGCAGTTCTTCAACCTGGCCAATGACGACCAATTGGCTTGGATTTCACCCTCCATCAAGACTGCCTACGAACAGGCCAATGTGCTGATCCATTTGCGCGGGTCCGAAAACACCCGCGCCCTCTCGGGTGTAGATCCCAAGAAACAGGCCAAGCGTTCTCAGGCGACTCAAAGCCTGATGGAAACTTATATGACCCGCTCGGCAGCCAAAGAACTGCGCTGGGTGCTGACGGATTACCCCTGCCCAGCATTTGCCCAGGATGCGGATATGAGCCTGAGCGATTTCGAAGACTTCGTCTTTTCTGCCACGTACGCCGATACCGACGACCCGGTGGCAGAATGGACCCGCATCCACAACGAGCAGCAGAAGGTGGTCGATTGGCTGATGGGTAAAAAGATCGTGACCATTAAAAGCCCGAATGCGGACCTGACCCTTTCGGTTGAAGGACGCACTTTTATCAACTCGGACGGTAAAAACAATATGCCCAGCGGAGAGGTCTTTACCGGGCCGGTGGAAGATTCCGCCAATGGCTGGGTCAAATACACCTATCCAGCCATCGAAGGCGGTCGTGAGGTGGAGGGTATTTACCTGGAGTTCAAGGATGGAAAGGTAGTCAAAGCCACAGCCGAGGAAAACGAGGAATTCCTGCTGAGCCAGCTTGACACCGACGAAGGCGCCCGA
>JARROY010000466.1:0-2175 GCA_037383445.1 Anaerolineales bacterium
CCCAAGACCTCGAAAATGGCGGCTTCAATGGCATTGGCCGGGAGCACAATCCGCGCCTTCTGGTGTTCGGTAACCATCGAGAGGTTCAAAACCTCCAGCAGGTCTTCCGGTGCCAGTAAAGGGTGGGCTCCATCCCGGATCAGTTGATTGGTGCCTTTGCTTTGCGGCGAGAAGATATTGCCCGGAACGGCAAACTCTTCCCGTCCCTGTTCAACCGCAAAATTGGCTGTAATTCGTGCCCCGGATCGTTCGCCGGCTTCGACCACCACCACAGCGATCGATAACCCAGCAATAATCCGGTTCCTCGGCGGGAAGTTGCCTGCTTCTGGGGGTGTCCCTAACGCATAATCGCTGAGCACCGCTCCCCGGCTTGCCATTTCAGCTGCCAGACCGCGGTTTTCCGCCGGATAGATCTGGTCCACCCCACTGCCCAAAACCGCAATCGTGCGCCCGCCGGCATCCAAGGCTGCCCTGTGGGCAATTGAATCCACGCCGCGCGCCAACCCGCTGATCACCGTCACACCGTTCTGAGCCAAGAATGCCGCAATCTCTTCTGCAGCTTGCCGACCATAATGGGTGACCTTTCTGGTTCCGACAACTGCCACTGCCCATTCATCCTGCGGGGTCAGTTCACCAAGTGTATACAGCACTGGTGGCGGTTGATCGATCTTTTTTAATCTCGGTGGATAGTTTTCATCCACCAGGGTGATCAGGTTGATTCCTTTCTCCTGAATATCAGCCCAGATTTGTTCAAGGTTCACAGTACTGCGTACATCAAGCAGTGCTTCTACTATGGGAGATGGAAGTCCGACACTACGGAGTTGGTGGGCGGGCGCTTCCCAGGCAGCTTGCGGGCTGCCAAAATGGGCGATTAATGTCTCAAATCGCACTGCCCCGATTCCCTTGACCAGGTTCAGCCCTACCCAAAAAGCTTTTTCATTCACACCAGGTCCTCGCTGCTTTCCTAACACCGAATCGTTTGATTAGATGCTTTTTTCCCAGTTCGCATCCGGTACTATTCCCTTAGATCATACCCTACTATAATGAAGATCGAGCACCGGTAAGCGGGCTAGAGAATACCACAGCGGATTTGGAGATGTCAAGAGTTAGTTAAAAAATAGCAGGCAGTTGTAAAAGAAAATCGTTCTATCGACGAACAAGACTAAAGGATCAGACCATTGGGGTAATCACAGTTCCCATGGAGCATGCCTCTCCAGGACGATCTGTTTTCCGAAATGCTTGAGTTCTCACTGGAACAGCCTGCCTAAACTATACATAAGCCTACCATACGTTTAAGGCTTACCTGCCAGCGCGGCCCCAATGATCCCCGCCTCGTTTAGACTTTCGGCAATCACAATTTCCGCCTGCACAGTCAGATAGGGCATAAAATTATCAAACTTTTTACTCACACCACCTCCCAGGATAATTAGATCAGGCCAAATTAAACTTTCCAGGCGAGTTAAATAGGTATCCAGTCTTTTTGCCCATTTCTCCCAAGACAGGGCATCGCGCTTGCGGGCAGCATCGGAGGCCATTAATTCGGCATCCTCGCAATCGATCTCGATATGACCTAATTCCGTATTTGGCAGCAACACCCCATTGGTGAACAAGGATGTTCCCAGGCCAGTGCCAATGGTGACCAACAGCACCACCCCCCTACGGCCTTGTCCGGCACCGAAGGTCATTTCTGCCAACCCAGCCGCATCAGCGTCATTGATCACGTTCATTGGACAATTTGTTGCTTTCCTAAATAGTTCGATAGCATTCGTGCCAATCCAATTACCATGGATATTGGCGGCGGTACGAATAATCCCATGGCGAACTACGGCGGGAAATCCACAACCGATAGGACCATCCCAATTGAAATGTTTTGCTATCTTTGCAACCGTCTTGGCAACAGGTTCGGGTTTGGCTGACTTAGGAGTGGGAATACGGTACCGTTCTGTCAACATGACCCCCTTCTTAACATCCACCGGTGCACCTTTGATGCCCGATCCGCCAATATCAATACCTAATACTTCCATAAAACTCCTTTACTATCAATCTAAAAAAGATATCTTCATGTGGAATTTGCCCAAGGGTGGATAATCCAATGAAATGATGTGCAAATTCTACTAAAAACATTTTATTCGAATTTAGATTGGTTGTAAATTTGGGTAATACTTCCTAATGGAA
>JARROY010000467.1:0-2167 GCA_037383445.1 Anaerolineales bacterium
CCAGGTCAACGGGGGAGCCTGGTCCGCTATTGCAAGTACCTTTTCCAGGTCAAGATAACTTTCAACAACCTGAATCCGAGCAAAAATGGCCTCCCTCGCTTCCGGATGCTCGAGGGCGGTGACCAAACCCATATGCCGCTCAGGGAAGTCATCTCCTTTGAGTTTGGGAATGGCACCCACCACTGGAACCCCGCAATAACGCTCAATTGTGGTTCTCAGCATGTCCTCGTGACGGGGGCCTGCCACCCGGTTCAAAACTACACCCAGGATATCCACCTCAGGGTCGAGATGCTGGCAGCCTAAGACGGTCGCAGCCGCAGTGCGGGTGACCATGGTCCCATCCACCACCAAAAGCACCGGTGCTTGGAGCAATTTGGCCAGTTCGGCGGTGCTACAGGTGCCATCAGCGTCCATTCCGTCAAAAAGGCCGCGATTACCCTCGATTACTGCGGCATCAGCTGTCTGAACGTGTTGCCAGAATGAGTCGAGGATTTGCTCCCCGCTCATCATATACGGATCTAGATTATAGCAAGGCTGGCCGGCAGCCAAGGCCAGCCAGCCCGCGTCAATATAGTCAGGGCCTTTTTTAAAGGGTACAACCTCCCCTCCCCTTTGCCGCCAAGCGGCAACCAATCCAAGAGAAAGAGTGGTTTTTCCTGAACCGCCGCGCAGACCTGCTATCACTACGCGGGGTTTGCTCTTATCCATAGATTTCAGGTTTCTTCCTTACCACTTGAACTGAGTGGTTGTTCTCCAGGTGGTCATGGCCAAGCGGTAGTCGTCAATGTGCTCATGACGGAATTCCAGTTCGGCCTTCTCGAAGAACTTTTCCCAGCCGATGCGCTCGATCCACTCGCCTACACGCTCGTAACGATTGGCGTCGCTGGCGTAAAGATCCACAATCCTTTTTATGGTCTTGACCGTGGTGGGCCAGCGCGGCGGTTCGTTGGGAATGTAAGGCACTGCCAGTTTGGAAAACTTGGGCGCGCAGCGGGAGTTGGACACTTTACCGCCCACCCACAGAGCGATACCGTCACCGTCTGCGTTAGCCAAGGGCATGGCCGGGCACATGGTGTAGCAGTTGCCGCAAAACATGCAGCGCTCGTTATTGACTGCTACGGTCTTAAGCTCGCCCTGTTTGGACGGCTTGATCGCCGCCGTGGGACAAGCTGCAATGGCCAGCGGAACCTCGCAGACCTTGCTGATTCTTTCATGTTCAACGAAAGGCGGCTTTCTGTGAACGCCAAGGATGGCGATGTCCGAGCAGTGCACGGCACCGCACATGTTCAAGCAGCAGGCCAGGGAGATGCGCACCTGGGCCGGAAGGCGCATGCCACAGAAGTCGTCGTAAAGTTCATCGAGGACAGCTTTCACGATTCCCGAGGCGTCGATCGCCGGGGTATGGCAGTGGAGCCAGCCCTGGGTGTGAACGATGTTGGTTACCCCAGCGCCAGTGCCACCGATGGGGAACTTGTTGCTGCCACCGGCGAACTTCCGACCTTTGAGGTCGTCGATCAGCGGCTGCAGCTTGGCCTTGTTGTCGACCATGAACTCAACATTATTTCGGGTCGTCCAGCGAACATAGCCTTCACAGTGCTTGTCGGCGATGTCGCAGATCTCCCGGATGATTTCAACGCTCATGAGGCGGCAGCCGCCCACCCTGACGGTGTAGACTTCCGCACCGGTTTCCGAGACATGGACGAGCACCCCAGGTTCGAGAATCTCGTGATATTTCCACTTGCCGTAGTTCTCCTTGATAACAGGCGGGAAATACTGCTCATAGTGGGGCGGCCCGATATCTGTAATACGGTCTTTCATTAGATCATTGGGATCAAAAGCCATTGTGTTCACCTCCTAGGCATGGTGTTTCTTACGGAAAGCTACTGCGTCAATCTCCCAACCACCAGGCACATCTTCGCGGTCGTAGAAGATGTAGGGATTGTAACGCGGTGTGTTGATCATCCGTGGATCGGGCTCCAATTCAACTGCTTTGAGGAATTCCCTGAGGCCAAGCCTCTGGATCAGTTCGCCCAGGCGCTCGCGGTTCTTGCCAAGTTCCATCCACCAATCCCACATCTTCTCGACAAATTCCTTGAATTCGTCATAAGGCTCTTCCATCTTGATGAAGGGAATGATCACGCTAGAAAGCTGCGCACCCTCAAGGATG
>JARROY010000468.1:0-4463 GCA_037383445.1 Anaerolineales bacterium
TCACAATGGCCGATGTGATTACCTTCTGCGGCTGTTTACTCAATTAAATGCGTGGAAATCCATCTGCCCTACTGGAATATGCAAACACTATAATCGAATTATCGGATATGATTGGGATGGGTTGGCGTGGCGCTGCATGGAAGTTCCGCGGGGAAGCACGGATCATGTTGGGCCAATTTAAAGAAGGGAAAGCGGATGTACTTTATGGCATGAGAGAAGAATATGCCCGAGCCGCCCGCTGCTTTGAAACTGGGGCCAGAGGAATTCTTGCCTATACGCAAGAATTAAACAAAAAAGACAACCTAGACATCCATGGTCTCCAAGATGTCATTGCTCTAGCCGAGACCAGGGGCGAGTTTTACTTCCTTTCAGAGCTTCACCGAATGAAAGCAGAATTATTCTTGATCGATGAAAAACAAAGCGAAGCTGAAGCATCCTTTCAAAAGGCTCTTCAGATTGCCAGGCAGCAAAATGCTAAATCGTGGGAGTTAAGAGCCGCAATAGGATTGTCAAAGTTGTGGGCTGACCAGGGAAAAACCGGCCAGGCAAAAGAAATTTTATTGCCCCTTTACCGGTGGTTTACGGAGGGATTCGAGACCAAGGAGTATATCCAAGCCAAGCAACTACTTGAGCAAATTGAAACTCATTCAGCTGATTAGGATCTGAATTTCCCTCGCTCCCTATTCAGGCAGATTATCGGATTTTACCTCTGGTTGGTTTATGACAGGACTTAACTCCAGGGGAAACAACCATACTACCTCATAGGTTTTATGACAAACCGGGCAAATAACCAGGTCTCCAATATGAGGGGTTTCCACAACAGATAACGGTGATGAACAAGAGGGACATATATAAGAATGCATTTTTCTTCCAATCGATTTGATGTTGACCCAAGAATACCAGCCGGGTGCATTAGTCCCGTCAAATTTGTGTATCATTTTTGAATTAAACTGCTTGAAACGCGTGTTTAAGCTGTATAAACGCCCCCAAACACCCAGTTTTTTCCTAAATCCTATTCCCGGTTGAAAAAATAGCCAATTCCCTGCTCGGTCATAATATATTTCGGGTTCGAGGGATCGGGTTCCACCTTTGAACGCAGTCTCTGGACCAAACCCCTCACCAATTCTTTGTTCCCTTCACCTTGATATCCCCATACTTGCTCAACAATATTTTCCGTCGGGATGATGTGGCCAACATTGGTCATTAAAGAATACAACAAACGGAATTCCAATTGAGTCAGTTTTTTCGCTTCTCCCTGCTGTACTTGCACTGTGCGGCTCTCAGGATCCTCTCATATAAGCTCACTTGTACATCTTCGGGGAGCATCTCGACCAACAATACAATTGGAACAACTGTATGGTTCCGCATTTGTTTGACCAGTTCTAGATATTTTGTCTCTGTCAGGGTAATAAAAATCAGGTCAGCCGGCTTTTCAGGCCAGGAATCCATCGCCCGGGATAAATGCTTGATCAAACGGGTCTCCAATCCCGCGTACTGAAGGATATTTTTCAAAATAGATGCTTCATCGTCAAATTCACAAAATAAAAGGGCTTCCATTGATACAAACTCCAAAATGATTTTCGTTGTTCCCCACCCAACTGAGAGATATTTGGAAACAAACCTATCCTGTCTACAGGATTCGATCTGATTATAAACAATTTTGGATAAATCTCATAGTTAGGTAGAGTAATAGAGGTGGTAAATTTGTTCGACGATGTTGCTTGCTCACGAGAAATTCACTGGCTGATTTCCAACCGAAAAATCAAATAGTTGGAAAATATTTGTACAGAAATTGAAGTCATTTTACACAAGGCTTATACATCGTTGGATTATCATTTAGGTGCAAGACAGAAGACCTGATCAAAGGTTCTTCATTTGTTTAAAACCAATGAATAGGAGATTGATCCATTAAGATGAAAGTTTTTAGCAATAACAACTCAAAAAATAAAAACAAAAATGGCAGCCAGATGTCTCATCCCGTCTGGACTGTTGCGTTAACTGCCAACCTAAAGGATGAATTTATTCCCGACCCAGATGACCCTCCCGACGCCGGGGCCGAGTTTGATCGCATGGAAACCATCCAAAACCTTACCAATGCGATCAAATCTGAAGGCCATAAAGTCGTATTCCTACAAGCCGATAAAACCCTCCCCAAAGCAATCTTAAACCTGAAACCAGACATTTGCTTTAACATCGCAGAAGGCATCTCCGGAGACAGCCGAGAAGCCCAAGTTCCGGCATTATGTGAACTTTTGGGGATTCCCTATACAGCCTCGCGCATTCTACCGAACGCCGTCTCCTTGGACAAGACCATGACCAAACGCATCGCCGACAGCGCCTTTCCAAGAAATCTCGATGCTGGAAGATGTTGAAAAAGTGAATCTTAATTTCCCGCTGTTCGTAAAACCTGCCCGAGAAGGCACAGGAATGGGAATCGACAGCCAATCCGTCGTTCAGAACATGCAGGAACTGCATGACCGGGTTGAGTGGTTGTTGTGCACTTATCACCAACCAGTGCTGGTAGAGGAATTTTTACCAGGCAGAGAATTCACGGTAGGCTTCATCGGAAACCCAGGATCACCGGCAAACCGCCGCAATCCAGATTTATACGATCAGGATGGCTACCATTGGTTCCCGATCTTGGAGATCGGGCTGGCCAACAGCGTTAGTCCAACAGTATACGGACATGACGCCAAATCCATCGATATTGGTGATTTTGGAGCCCCAGATTATCTCTGCCCTGCCGATATCCCAACGACATTGGCAAATCAGCTGATTGACTTGACCCGTAGAGCTGCGCAAGCTCTGAATGCTGCTGATATCTCCCGGGTGGACTTCCGCATGGGAGCAGATGGCAAACCATATCTACTCGAGATCAATACCCTGCCCGGCTTAAATCCAGCCATCAGCGATATCTGCATCATGGCTGATGCCGAAGGATTGAGTTACAACACTCTAATTACAGAGATTTTATACCTGGCAGCTGAACGCTTCGGATTGCCATACAATTTGATCCAATGGGAAATTGCCCGAAAACCGGTCAAATTGGTATCCGTCAAAATATAACATATTGCCTTCAGTGATCGAAAAAGAGGCAAATACATCAATCTTAGGTGATTACACATGAACATTAACCAAACCTTTATTACTGGTATCCAGGAAGAAAATCAAGAGGTTGAGGAACCTCCCCACCCGTGGCAGCACATTCCAATTGAAAAGTGGCGCGATTGGCGCTGGCAGCTCTCTCACCGGTTAAACTCTATTGAAGAAATTTCGAGCATCATCAACCTCACTCCTGAGGAAATCGAAGGGCTATCTGCTCCTGATCGTTTTCGGGTGGATATCACCCCCTATTTTGCTAATCTAATAGACCCAGACGACCCGAACTGCCCTATCCGGAGACAGGTTATTCCCACCGGGGCTGAACTGATTCCATTTGAAGCGGAAGCGATCGACTCCCTTGGAGAGGAATCCCAATCTGCCGTACCAGGCTTGGTCCACCGCTACCCAGATCGAGTATTGATGCTCGTCACAACTCAATGCGCCAGCTATTGCCGTTTCTGCACACGCAGCAGGATTGTTGGGGAACCATCGGTGCAGTTCAGCCGTGTGGATTACCAGCGGCAGATTGAGTATATTGCCAGTCATCCCCAAATCAGGGATGTCCTGCTTTCTGGTGGTGACGTGCTCACTTTGCCGAATAAAATTCTGGAAGAACTGCTGCGCGGGCTCAGGAATATCCCTCATGTAGAGATCATCCGCATCGGGAGCCGGGTTCCGGTTTTCCTTCCTCAAAGAATCACTGATGAACTGGTCGGGATCTTAAACCAATTTCACCCGCTGTGGATGAACATCCACTTCAACCACCCTAAAGAGATCACCCCTGAGGTTGAATCCGCTCTGGCAAAGTTAGCCAATGCAGGCATCCCGCTTGGCTGCCAAAGTGTGTTAATGGCCGGGATTAACGACTGCCCGAACATCATGATGGACTTGGTGCACAAATTGGTTAAGAACCGGGTGCGTCCCTATTATCTCTATCAATGTGACCTTGTTCATGGTGCTGGTCACTTCCGGACGCCAGTGGCGAAAGGTATCGAGATCATTGAAGCCCTCCGTGGACATACCTCCGGCTATGCCGTTCCTACTTATGTTATCGATGCTCCTGAAGGCGGTGGCAAAGTGCCCGTGATGCCTAACTACATGCTCAGCATGTCCACCCAGCATATCGTGGTCCGAAACTACGAAGGCCATATCAGTTCCTATACCCAGCCATCCAACTATCAGGAACATGACCCTCACCAATGCTCCTATTGTAAAAATGCATCTCATCCAGACGGGGTCATCAATGTCGCAGGATTGTTAGCAGGTGAAGCCAAACCGATTGTCCCTGAACATTGGCAAGCCGCTCACAATCGGGTTTCTTCTATTCCAACCACTTTTGTGGAACCTGCTTCAGATCAGGC
>JARROY010000469.1:0-2161 GCA_037383445.1 Anaerolineales bacterium
GTTCAGGAAGCTGCCCAGAATCTCGCCCGACACGAAGAGATGACGACTACGTGAGATGGATTTCATTTCAATACAAGAAATACAGTGGACATGATGATCAAGAAGATGGAGAAATAATACAAGGGGTGATCTGCCAGGAAATCCAGCAGCCATTGGATGGAAAAGTAGCTCACGATGGTGGAGGTGATAAACCCGACCACAACTGGTACGATAAATTGATCTAGATTTGGGACTGCGATGAGGTCCAATACGGTCAATGCACCAGCCCCGAGCATAACTGGAATTGCCATCAGGAACGAGAATCGAGCTGCAGACCGCCTGTCGAGTTTACGCAGCATCCCCCCCGTGATGGTTGAGCCGGATCGGGATATTCCGGGAAAGAGGGCTAGTACTTGGAAAATGCCGATCACCAAGGCATCGAACCAACGGATATCAGCCAGCTGTTTACTGCGTTTGCCAAACTGTTCCGCAAGGATCAGTAAAATTGCGGTAAAAATCAGGGAGATGACGGTGAACATTGGATCGGTAAAGGATTTAGCGACGATATCTTTGAGGATTAATCCAAAAATGATTGCCGGGATGCTTGCTACAATAATGTAAAACCCCAGGCGCACTTCTGGTTTTTTATAATCTTCCGGTTTTCCCAAGGACGAGAATGTCGCCCGCAGGATCGATTTAAGATCTGATCTGAAATAAGCGATCACCGCTACAAGTGAACCGATCTGAACGATCACATCAAAAATAAAAATCTGCTCCTCTGGAAATTGCCAGTTGAGCAGATAAGGAGTCAGGACAAGGTGACCAGAACTCGAGATGGGTAGAAATTCAGTGATCCCCTGAACGATACCGAGGACGAATGCTTGAATGATTGTCATTAGAGTAGTTTATCAGTGATTTCGTCAATTCGCCAATTCGACCACTCGCCAATTCGTCGTTTCCGGGACAAATATTTGATTTCAACCAGAAGGTTAGATGGTCAGCAGGTCAATCGTCTCATCGATAGTTTGTATTTTTAAAATGATGATCATTGGCTATGGTCTGATAATAATTCCATAAATTCTTCTTCAAAGGTGCCGGCGAGAATCGCCTGGCGCATATCTTTGGAAAGTTGTACCAAGGTGTGCAGGTTGTGAATCGACAGCAGGGTGGCGGAAAGCATTTCTTTGGCTATGATCAGGTGGCGCAGGTAAGCTCGCGTGAACGTCCGGCAGGTATAGCAGGTGCAGTTTTCATCTATGGGGAGAGGGTCATCCGCAAAAGGGGCATTTTTGAGGTTCAGGCGTTTACCACTGCGCAGCATGGCGGCGTGATTGCGTCCCAGCCGGGTGGGCAGCACACAGTCGAAGATATCGATGCCGCGCGCCACGCCGTTGACTAGGTCTTGTGGGGTGCCTACCCCCATCAGGTAGCGGGGTTTATCCTTTGGCAGGACCGGTTCGAGGGTCTCCAGTATCATGTGCATCTCTGGCTTGGTTTCACCGACTGATAACCCGCCAATTGCAATCCCTGGCGTATCCATGCTGGAGACAAATTCAGCGGATTGCAGCCTCAGGTCTGGGTGGACGCCGCCCTGGATGATGCCGAACAAAGCCTGGTCGGGGCGTGTTTTTGCTTCCAGACAGCGTTCCAGCCAGGTATGGGTGCGGTGCATGGCGCGTAAGCTGTAATCATAATCATATGGGTCAGAACACTCATCAAAGGCCATGATGATGTCTGCCCCCAAGTTCTCCTGAATCTGGATCGCGCGCTCCGGGGTGAATTCGTGTTTCGACCCGTCGATTTGGGATCGGAAGATAACCCCCTCATCGGAGATGAGACTGTTCTCCCCCAGCGAGAAAACTTGGAACCCGCCGGAGTCGGTCAGCATCGGGCGGTGCCACTGCATAAAGTCGTGCACCCCGCCCATTTCAGCGACCAATTCATCCCCGGGACGCAGGTAGAGGTGGTAGGTGTTGGCCAGTACAAGCGAAGCCCCCAGTTCTTCCAACTGGGCCGGGGTAACCGCTTTAACGGTGGCCGCGGTGCCGACTGGGGCAAAGATTGGGGTGAGAATCTCCCCATGAGGGGTGGAGAAACGCCCTGCCCGGGCCTGCCCATCCCGAGCTTCTAGAGTTTAAGTGAAGGGTTGGGTCATATACGTAAGTAGTTTCTGGCGGTTGAA
>JARROY010000470.1:0-2147 GCA_037383445.1 Anaerolineales bacterium
ATAAACCTGGAGAGAATGCTCAAGATGATTTTTTTGATTTCCTGCAAGCGAATGTCTCTGCCGGGGTGCCTGAAAAGGTAGCTTTACGTGCCCAAAAAGGGTTTGATCTAACCGTCCGTTCTGTGGACGGCAAGCGTGAGTTTAGTGAGGAGAAAATCATCAATTTGATTTTGCCGGTGATCTTCGGTTTTATCTTCACTTTTGTTCTCACTTCTGGGTCCGGCTATCTCAGCAATTCTGTCACGGAAGAGAAAGAAAGCCGCACCATCGAAGTCCTGGCAACCTCCATGTCGGCCAACCAGTTTATTGCCGGCAAGGTGCTGGGGATTGTCATGGTGATCTTCACCCAGTTGTTCAGTTGGGTAGGCTTTTTCTTGGCTGCATTTTTTGGGGCGCGTGCGATGTTCGATTTTGAATGGCTCCAATCAGCAACCATTGATCTGAATGTGATTTTGATGCTTGTGCTGGTGTTTATTCCTGGCTTCTTCTTCTTCGCCGGGATTGCCTTAACCATCAGCAGCACAGTAACTGAATCCTCGGAAGGCCAGCAGATGATTGGTCTCATTTCCATGCCGGTTGGTTTCTCCTACTGGTTTGCTGCGCTGATTGTTACCAATCCCAACAGTCCGCTGAGCATCGGTTTGAGCATATTCCCTTTTACCGCACCGACCCTGATGCCGATTCGGCTCGCCTTCAGCAGCGTACCTCTGGAACAGTTTTTGGGGTGTGTCGCTGCCCTGACGCTGAGTGCAGCTTTTACCATCTGGCTGGCGGCACGGGCTTATGAATTGGGTATGATGCAGTATGGTAAACGGCTTCGGCTCGGAGACCTGCTGCGCAGCAACCACAACGGAAAGTAGGGTTGCAATGAAAAAGACGTTTTTTGTTTTGATCACAGAAATTATCAACACGATCTTACGACCGTCGTTTATCATCATCACCTTTGGCCTGCCGGTGATCGCCTTTGTACTGATGACTGTGTTTACCAATGCCAGTGAAAGCGGTCAAGCATCGATCACCAACCTGATCGCCCCATCCGTTGAGATCGAGGCTCAGGGTTATGTAGACCCAGGCGGCCTGATTAAAGAACTGCCTTCAGATGTAACGGAGAAGATGCTGGTGGAATATCCAGATGAGGCCAGTGCCCGGGCAGCTCTGGAAGAGGGCCAGATCACGGTATATTATCTTATCCCTTCAGACGTGGTCGATACCGGCGATCTGGTGGCGGTGACTGCTGATTTCAACCCGGTTTCTACCGGTGGCAGCGATAGGGTGATGACTTGGACCCTGATGGTGAATCTGCTCGAGGGAGATGAGGAATTGGCAGCCCGGGTTCAATATCCAATGATTGAAACGCGTGTTTCGTTGGCTGGTGAGGGACCGGATGTTGATGAGGAGAACCCGCTCAGTTTTGCTATTCCCTATGCGGTCACCATCTTTTTCTATATGATCATCTTTGGATCAGCATCCATGATGCTCAACAGCATCGGCAAGGAAAAGCAAAATCGCGTTCTGGAAGTGCTGCTGCTTTCTGTGTCTCCCAAACAGCTCCTATTGGGCAAGATTGTCGGCTTGGGGTTGGTAGGTCTGCTCCAGACCTTTATTTACACATCGATCGGACTTACTCTGGTCAAGATCAGCGGGAGAACTTTTGAAGCCGCGGCCAACTTCACCCTGCCGCCAAACCTGGTCCTTTGGGGGTTGCTGTTCTTTATTTTGGGCTACAGCATTTATGCCTCTCTGATGGCCGGGGCTGGTGCTTTAGCGCCTAACACCCGCGAAGCATCGCAGATCACGTTTATGCTGATTATTCCGATGATTGTGCCGCTGTTTTTTATCAGCTCTCTGATCGAGGACCCAAACAGTACCCTGAGTGTGCTGGTCAGTATGTTCCCCTTTTCAGCACCGGTGGCCATGATGACCCGCCTGACGGCGGGTGCGGTTCCCACCTGGCAAATCGCCCTGACGATTGGGTTGATGCTGCTGACGGCTTATGTCATTATTATCATGGTGGCGCGCTTGTTCCGGGCCCAGACAATGCTCTCCGGCCAGGAGTTTAAGCCCAAGCTATTCTTTAAAGCGCTGATTGGCAGGTACTAAACTAATCACCGCGATTGGAATATCCGCCTAAGTTAAGTGTAATTTGT
>JARROY010000471.1:0-2129 GCA_037383445.1 Anaerolineales bacterium
GAAACCAAGCAGATGTTTTCCTTCCCATATCGCGATCGCAGAGTAGACAGTTACCAGGAGCTACTCAAGCTTTATTCAGATTAGTTCAAAAACGGAGAGACATGTACAGCAAAACACCACCCATAGAACCTATCAAGCCCGCATATCGTATTCGCATATTGACTGATGAACAGTTGGAACAGTTCAAATCCAACACCTTTAAAATCCTTGAGAAGACCGGGTTCCACTGCCCATCCGAACACGCGTTGAAAATCTACGCCGAGCATGGTGGCGATGTCGATTTCAAGACCCAAATTGTCAAGTTGTCACCGGATGTGATTCTAGAAGCACTCTCCCATGCACCACGTTACTATACAATGGGAGGTCGTACCGAGGCCTTTGATCTTGATCTATCAAAAGGGGAAACGTATGAAGCCACGGACGGCACCGGCACAAAAACAATTGATTATGAAACCGGGGAACGGCGTTCTTCAATAAAGGATGATGTGGCTAAATCTGCACGGATAGCAGATTATTTATCATCGATCAGTTTCTATTGGCCGATGGTGAGTGCCCAGGACCATCCGATTTGCCCATCCCTTCATGAACTGGACGCTTCTTTCAATAACACCCTTAAACATGTGCAAACCCCAACCGTTGTGGAGGAAATTACTGCGCGTTACTCAATGGAAATGGCCAAAGTGGTTGCCGGGGATGAAGAAACCATGCGAGCACGCCCACCGCTCTCCTTGTTAATCTGTACTATCGCCCCCTTAGCACAGGATGCAGAGAGCATGGAAGCCGCCCTCATAGCTGCTGAGGCGGGCATTCCAGTTGGCTTTATGTCCATGCCTAACACCGGTTCAACGTCACCTGCCACCATTGAAGGCACAATATCAGAAGGTGATGCAGAAATTGTATCGGCCATGGTGCTCATGCAGATGGCATTTCCTGGAGCACCTATTTATCATTCCTTCATGCCAGGACTGACGCATCCACGCACAGGAGCTTATATTTCACACGATGCCATTATTTACGCCGCGGGCGTAGAGCTGGCACATATGTGGGGCGTACCTACCCTGGCAGGAACCTTCGGGGGTGGTGCATCCAAGCCAAGTTGGGAATCAACCATGGGTGGAGGTGTAGCTTCTCTACTATGCTCTTTGTGTGGATCTGAAACCGGCAGCGGAATGGGCCTATTAGAGGGCAGCACATTGCTCTATCCGGAAGGGTTGGTCTTGGATGCGGAACTCTATCACAGTGTTCGAATAAATGCAGGTGGAGTTGACACCAGTTCGGAAAAGATGGCGCTGGATGTTATTCAAAAAGTAGGTCAGCGAGGGCATTACCTTGGTCAGCCCCATACACGTGACTATATGCACAAGTTTGAATTTTCAGATGTGGTCAATGTTCCTGAAAAAGATGGAGGCTATCGAGATCCAATTGTAGTTGCAAGAGAGAAAACAGATTGGATTTTGCAAAACCATCATCCACAACCGCTAAGCGAAGTTCAACAAACCGAACTAAAACGCATTATTGAAGCCGCAGAAAAAGAACTCGCATAAAAAGGAAAACCGTTGGTAACTTTATTACAAGTTCTCTCCAAAGATGAGCAAACCCAGGTGCATGAACGCACGCTAAAAATTCTGGCAGAAACGGGCGTCCAAGTCAATACAGAGAGGGGACGAAAATATCTCAAAGATGCTGGTGCCAATGTGGATGACAACAAGAAAATCGTTCGATTCCCGCGAGCCTTGGTAGAAGAATCACTTCGATTAGCCCCTAAGGAATTTACCCTTGGGGCGCGCCGCCCTGGTTGGGATTTGGAAATGAACAATGGGGATTGTACACTAATGCCCGATGGAGAAGGCATCACCATCATCGACCGTAACACGGGCGAGCACCGACCAAGCACGTATAACGATTGGTTAGAAGCCACCCGCCTATCCGATGCACTGGATGAGATTGGCGTGTATTGGGCTATGACTGAACCCGGAGAAGTGCAAGATTCAATTTCAGATTTAATCAGCCACTGGCGGAAAATGTTTGGACATTAGAACTTGAAGTGGTGCTGTTTGGTCATGCTGAATTTCAGATTCACATTTAGCCATGTCAGATATCGCCCTATCACATTGCACGATTTCATTTGG